>NZ_CP174332.1:610000-910000 GCF_052468095.1 Microbulbifer maximicatervae (SeqCode) | reverse complement strand
GACTCCATCCCCCTGGGTGACAAAATGGAGAAGGCACCAAAAATTCGCCAGCTGACCCTGTCTGCAATGCTGGCCGAGTCCATGCGCCGTATCAGCAATGAGGAATCCCTGTCCGCAATGTTCCGCTAGGAACTTGCCGATCAAGGTATCCCTGCGCCCCGCATGCCGGGGCACTTTGCCTTTAGCGCTGATTCCCGTAGAATACGCGCCCGCCCGGCACTGCCGGGCGATTACTTTTGGGCCCAGTGCCCATTTAACATCCATGCCAGAGCGGTCCGGTCGCAGGTCACTCTGGACAGACAACCCGAGGTTTATCCCATGTCTGATATTAAATTGAACGCCATTGCCCGCAGCGATGAAGGGAAAGGTGCGAGCCGCCGCCTGCGTCGCCTGGAAGGCCGTGTACCCGGCATCATCTACGGCGGTGAAGCAGAGCCTGCTTCTATCTCCGTGCTGCACAAAGACCTGACCAAAGCTCTGGAAAACGAAGCTTTCTTCTCCTCCATGCTGACTGTTGACGTAGACGGCAAAGAAGAGAAAGTTATCCTGCGCGACCTGCAGCGTCACCCGGCTAAAGCCCTGCTGCTGCACATCGACTTCCAGCGCGTATCTGCCAACACCAAAGTACACGTTAAAGTACCTCTGCACTTCCTGAACGAAGAGAGCAGCAAAGGTGTTAAGGCTGGCGGTATCGTTTCCCACACCCTGACCGAGCTGGAAGTTAACGCTCCTGCCGGCAAGCTGCCTGAGTTCATCGAAGTGGACCTGGCCGACCTTGAAATGGACGGCGTACTGCACATCTCCGACCTGAAACTGCCGGAAGGTGTTGAGTCTGTGGCACTGAGCCACGGCGAAGACCACAACCTGGTTGTAGCTTCCATCCACAAGCCTCGCGGCGCTGTGGAAGCTGAAGCTGAAGAAGCTGGCGAAGGCGAAGAGTAATCGCCTTGGCTGCGGCACCGGATACTCCGATCCAGTTGATTGTCGGCCTGGGAAACCCCGGACCGGAATACGATCGGACGCGACACAACGCCGGTGCCGACTTTGTTGTCGAGCTGGCCCGCCAACAAGGCACCCAGCTCAGCCTCGACAGCAAGTATCACGGCCTTACTGGCCGTGTGCGGGTCGGCAGCCAGGATATCCGGCTGCTGATTCCCACCACCTATATGAATCGCAGTGGCCAATCTGTCGGCCCACTGGCGAACTTCTTCAAGATTCCCCCGGAAGCCATTCTGGTCGCTCACGATGAGCTGGACCTGGCCCCCGGTATCGCGCGCCTGAAAGCCGGCGGCGGTCACGGTGGACACAACGGCCTGCGGGATATCATTGCCGCACTGGGCAACAACCGAAACTTTATGCGCCTGCGACTCGGTATTGGCCACCCCGGCAGCTCGAGCGAAGTGGCCCGGTTTGTACTCCAGCGAGCCCCCAGGGCGGAACAGGAAACACTGGCTGATGCGATCGATCGCTCGATCGACGTTCTACCCACCGCCGCTTCCGGCGACTGGGGCGCAGCCATGAAAACGCTGCACACCAACAAATAGATCCCACCCGCCGGCTTGCCTTTTGCCGCGGAAATCTCGATAGTGTGCTGCGCTAAATTGCCGGTATTTTCCCGGCTGGCCCGGACCCTGAGGTGGCCGAGACATCCCGCCCATCCAAAATCCCGCCAGCGCAACCACTACCGGACCTCAAACGCAATTAGCAGAGCGCGCTGTATGCGCCTCGGGCAAACGGAAAAATATCACCATGGGTTTTACTTGCGGTATTGTCGGCCTACCTAATGTGGGCAAATCCACCCTATTCAATGCATTGACCAAAGCGGGTATCGATGCGGAAAACTTCCCCTTCTGCACCATCGAACCCAATGCTGGGGTCGTGCCGGTACCAGATCCCCGCATCGACAAGCTGGCTGAGATCGTCAAACCGGAAAAGGTAATTCCCACCACCATGGAATTTACCGATATCGCCGGTCTGGTTGCGGGCGCCTCCAAGGGGGAAGGTCTGGGTAACAAGTTCCTTGCCAATATCCGCGAGACCGACGCTATCGCCCACGTTGTGCGCTGCTTCGAAGACGATAACGTTATCCACGTCGCAAACCAGGTACACCCTGTAGCGGATATCGAGGTAATCAATACCGAGTTAGCCCTGGCCGACCTGGACACTGTGGAAAAGGCCCTGCAGCGCTTTACCCGCGCCGCCAAGGGGCAGGACAAGCACGCGATCAAGATGAAAGCGTTGCTGGAAAAAATCCAGCCCCACCTGGATGAAGCCAAGCCGCTGCGCTCTTTCGAGCTTTCAGAAGACGAACTGGCGGACCTGCGCGAATTGAGCCTGCTCACTATCAAGCCCACCATGTATATCGCCAACGTGGACGAAGATGGCTTCGAGAACAATCCGCACCTGGATGCTGTGGCAGCCATCGCCGCTGAAGAGAACGCGGTACTGGTACCTATCTGCAACAAACTCGAAGCGGAAATTGCCGAGCTGGACGACGAAGAAAAGCAGGAGTTCCTGGAAGAGCTGGGTATGGAAGAGCCCGGGCTGAACCGCGTGATTCGCGCCGGCTACCAACTGCTGGGCCTGCACACCTACTTCACCGCTGGCGTAAAGGAAGTTCGCGCCTGGACCATTCCACTGGGCGCTACCGCTCCCAACGCCGCCGGTAAAATCCACACTGATTTTGAAAAGGGTTTTATCCGCGCTGAAGTGATTGGCTACAGCGATTACATCGACAACAATGGTGAGGCCGGAGCAAAAGACGCCGGCAAATGGCGCCTGGAAGGCAAGGACTACATTGTCGCCGACGGCGACGTAATCCACTTCCGCTTTAACGTCTAACCGCCTCTCCTTTTTTGCCTCCCCACCCCGGGGAGGCGCGCCTACCAGTGTAAATTCCATGGCTCAATCAAACTGGAAAGTCGGCCTGCCCCTGGCACTGATTACCGTATTTATGTGGGCAACCCTGCCCATCGCCCTTAAAGGGCTTCTCGAATACATCAGTCCCGGTACCGCTACCTGGTATCGCTTTGCCGGTGCAGCGTTGTTGGCGGGCGTCTATTACGGGCAGGCGCGCAAGTTGCAGCTCAGCCCACTCTTCAGTCGCGGCTTGCTGCTTTTCACCATCCTCGCCGTTGCCGGCCTCCTGGTGAACTACCTTGCCTACGCCAGCGGGCTCAATTACATCACCCCTGGCGCCGCCCAGGTTGTAATCCAGCTGGCTCCCCTGCTTCTGCTGATATCCAGCGTACTTTGGCTGGGCGAGCGCTTCTCGCCGCGTCAGTGGAGCGGCGTAGTACTGGTAGTAATTGGGCTACTGCTATTTTTTAACCAGCGCCTGGAAGAGCTGACCAGTGGCGCCGGCGGCGAATACCTGCTGGGGCTCGGCTATATCCTGATCGCCGCTGTCACCTGGGCGATTTACGGCTTTTTCCAGAAAAAAATATTGAGCCGCGCAACACCCCAGGATTTACTGGTAGTGATTTATATCGCAGGAACCCTGTTCTTCCTGCCCATGGCGGAGCCAATGAAGGTTTCCCACCTGGGCTGGCTCGAGTGGGTACTTTTGGCATTTCTCACCGCCAATACGCTGATCGCCTATGGGGCTTTTAGCAAGTCACTAGCGCACTGGGAGGCATCCAGTGTCAGCGCAACCCTGTCATTAGTGCCAGTCATCACCCTTCTGTTCAGTACGCTGATCAGCTCTATCTGGCCCGACTATATTGCAGTTGAGCCGCTCAACTGGATCAGCTGGGCCGGCGCCGGCGCCGTAGTACTCGGTTCCGCCCTCGCCGCAATCAGTTCCAGGCGCCGTTCTGAGCAGTCCCGAGCATCAGATGAAAAAAATCGCTAACTATCTGAAAAGAATACAAAAAAAATGTTGACACCCCCGGCCCATCGTTTAATAATGCGCGCCCTCGGGACAGCCGAGACAACAAAAGAAATGGCAAGGTAGCTCAGCCGGTTAGAGCGCAGCACTCATAATGCTGAGGTCGGGAGTTCGAGTCTCCCCCTTGCTACCATTTCAAATCACAGAGACTATTCTTTGTGAAACTTGAAACTGGGGCGTAGCCAAGCGGTAAGGCAGCGGGTTTTGATCCCGTCATGCGAAGGTTCGAATCCTTCCGCCCCAGCCATCTTCCTAAATTATCTAGCAGGCCCAAATCTGGGCAGCAACCAAAAACGCAACCGTTTTTTATCTGATTCTGCGAATAGCTCGCCAGAACTCGTCCGCGAACGCAATCCAAAAATCAACTACTCCGGCAGCACCACACCATTAGCTTCCATAACTGTCACTTCGGCGCTATCGGGCTCCAGGCCAGCAGTACCTGAAGTTGCTACAGGCGTTCGCACTTGCTCCCTGCGCAAACCCAGGGCCCGCAGCCACTCGAAGCCCGCCAGGCAGCACAGCAATGCCAGCAGCACTAGCGGACCGCCATATCCCTTCATAGCCTCACTCTCGGACATGCAAGTCCACACAAGCTGCACAACGCACAGGAAGGCCACAATCAACAGGGTCGGCTTGCGTCCCAGCAAGCTAACCACAAAAACGCCCAGAGGCGCCCCAAGGGCCACTACCGGTGCTGCTGCCAGCCAATTCCCAAACACGCCAGGCTGCCAATCTCCCGCCAGCGACTTCACTATTACCCCGAGTACCGAACAAAATGCCATGATCACCACAGATGTAGGGATCGCCACCTTAAGATCTACCCTGCTCAACAGCACAAGAGCCGCATACACCAGCATGTCTACACCCACACCGGTAACTGCCACCACGCAAAAGCCGGCAAAAGCACCCAATAGCAAGCCGACACGAAAATCTGTCGGGCACTGGGGGTCTCCCGCGTGCTCACAATCAGTAATTTCGCTGAGGCGATACAAATGAAAAATGCCAAAACTGCCCCAGAGGACGGCAAAGGAGAGTTTCACCCAGAGTTCAGGTATCAGAGGGGCAAACAGCAGGATACCGGCGGGAGTCGCCAGAAGAGAGCCCAGCAGCGCCCCCCGCAACATCGACCAGGCCAGCTGCTGGCGCCGGCAGAGAATAAACAAGCTGGCACTGACCATACCTATCGATTGAACTGCAAAACTAAAGTCGCGCCCCAGGCTTGCCGGCATATCAAAAAACAGCACCAGCACGGGAAACCCAACTGTCCCGCCTCCCATCGGCGTAGAACCAGCGGCATAGCTACCCAGCGCCATCGCCAGGGCCATGGACCAATGCTCGAGTGCCAGGGCCAGGTTCTCGCCCTGTAAAATCAGGAACAACCAAACACCGTAAAACAGAACCAACCAAGCGAACCAATAGCGAAGAGAGAATCGCGCCACGTTTTTCATCTTATTATTTGTGAGCTAAAGCGTCAGAGGGAGACAATAGTGGTACGAGTGTAAGATGGGATCAAGACAAGATTTGGCGAGTTCGCCTATTCCGGTTAGGAGGGTTGCCCGGCAGCCGCAGCTGCCGGGCAAAGCGCAATTAGTTCAAGCGCTTCTTGCGAATCAGGTTTTGAACCTGCATAGAAGACATCATAGAGGCGTAGATTGCCGGCAGGGCTCCACGCTTACGCAGCTCCAGGAAGTCTTCATCAGACAACTTGTTAAGCTTCTCTTCATCGATAACAAAGAAACCTGTCAAATCGTAAGGCTTGTCATCTTCGCTAACACGGAGAGTCAGTTTCTTCTGGGTCAGCAGGTCCTTGGAAACCAGGAACTCAATAAAAGAGTCGGTCACAGCAACACGCTGTGCAGTCTCAACCACCGCCTGGGCGCGATTCTTCAGGAAGTCAGTTTGCTCGCCTTCCCCATCGAACAGCGCTTCACCTTCAGAGTCGCTCAGCATCTTGGAGTCTTCGTCGATGCACAGAACAGCCTGATCCGCGTTGTCTGGGTTCTTCACCAAAACGAACGGGTAAGTGCGCACTTGCACAGGAATGTAGCTACCATTCCAGCCATCAGCACCGGAGAACAGGTTCTCACCGGGGCGCAGACCGGTAAGCGCCACAACTTTAAACTGGTCAGTATTCTGGTCTTTAACGAACAGGATCGGGTAGCTCTGAGCTGCCTGTACGATTTCCTGAACCACCAGCGGCAGAACATGATTACTGCTTACATGGTCAAAAGTAATGTCTTGGGTGAGTTTCAGGTTGGCATGTGCCTTTTTATCCAAAGCTTTGATCTGTGCCATAAGTACAACTCCTAGCTACTTTTATAGTTACTAAATTTTCAGAGATACCCTAACGTACCACTCTTCTACGCATCTACGATGACAAGTGCTTTCCGACAGTCGCCGGAAACCAAAGCCAGCATTAAACAGGGAAGAAGCCCAACTGGCAAACAAAGTCCACCAACATTAACCTAAAGACAAATTTATTTGATTAGGTTAATACTATTCAAGACTATCGCACCAATTAAATTCACTACTCCCCCCTTAAAGTGACCCGGCAACCTTCAAACTCAACGAATCGAGTATTAGCTAGCCAACCCTGACAGGTAGCGCATTACCTGTATCACCCCTCCCCCCACCTCTACAGCTATCGTAACAAGTGGTGCTTTTTTATACGATTGAAAGTGGTTGGAGTGAGTTCGATGCAAAAACCGAGGGGCGCCTCATTATGATGAGCCTACTATTTCTCTTCCATCTCCTTGCAATGGCTCTAGCCGTGAAGAATTACCACACCCTAGCAACCGTAACATTCATTTTTTCCTTGATATCAAGCATCGCCTGGCTGGGCTATCACACCGGCGACAATCTCAACTTAGCCTTGTAGAGGAGGGTGAATGGGCCATACATTTCGAGAGCTTAATGCACTGGGCATACTCGCCGTATGTGCCGTACTCGTCGCCGCAGAGTACTTTCAATTAGTGAATGGAGAATTGCCCTGCCCTCTCTGTTTACTTCAACGAATTGGGCTCACAGGAGTCTTATTTGGCCTGATGCTAAATGTACTCTATGGCAACCGCCCTCTACACTACAGCCTGGCTACACTGTCAGCGCTATTTGGCGCCGCTACCGCGCTGCGCCAAGTCAGCCTACATGTTATTCCCGGAACGCCAGGTTATGGCAATCCATTAATGGGGTATCACTATTACACCTGGGCTCTGATTATCTTCTACATGACAATTATTGGCATCGCGATTGTCAGTGCATTTAATAAGCAATATGGGAACCCCATATTTATTAGCTTTCGAGATCAGAGAGCTCTCGGAAAAACGGCCATAGTGGCTGCATTTTCAATTACCACACTTAATATATTTATAACCTTCGCAGAGTGTGGACCTACTGTTTGCCCGGATAATCCAGACAACTATTGGCTCTTTGGCGCTATCGACGGAATTTAAAAGCAAGCTGAGAAAAGAAAAGGGGGATAGCTATACAAAAGACAGCTTGCAAAGCATATATCCATAGATCAACAGAATAAATAGAGGCCAGGACCGGATTCGAACCGGTGAAAAACGGTGTTGCAGACCGTCGCATTTCCTCTCTGCCACCTGGCCATAAAAAAACCCGGCGCTTCCGCTCCGGGTTCTTTGACTCTACGGAAGCAAAAACGCTTCCGAATAAATTTACAGAAGCACGCAGGTTGCCTGGCAGCAACATATAGAAAGAAGTTCTTGCGCGTATTTCATAGTAAACAGTCTTGTTTAAGTTGCCGCCAAGGATAATGGAACAAAAACTCCATCAACTCTTTCTAGGTAGCCTCAGAATACTGCCCAACCCTAACCTCATTACCGGGCAACGGCTGCTCTGGAACCAGCTGTGCCAACCCAAGAGAAATTAAGGCCATTAAAGACCCGGCAAAGAATACCATTGGCGGAGAGACAAGCCACAGCAAGCCAAATACTACAGGGATAACTACTGCGGCAATATGATTAATAGTAAAGCTGACTCCGGCCGAAGCCGCGATATCCCGCTCGTCGACTATCTTCTGGAAGTAGGTTTTAATCGCAATTGCCATAGAAAAGAATAAATGGTCAACAATATATAATACCGCTGCCAGCGCAGCACTTTCTACCAGCGCATAACCCGCAAATACCAGTATCAGACCAATATATTCCAAAGTTAGGATACGGCGCTCGCCAAACCGAACGATAAACTGTCCGATCTTCGGTGCGATATACAAATTAAGTAAGTGATTTACCGTATAGAGAGCAGCAACCTCCCCCACACTGTATCCAAATTTCTCCACCATCAAAAAACCAGCGAATACTATAAAGATCTGCCTGCGAGCCCCACTCATCATCGTGAGCGCATAATAGAGCCAATAGCGTTTTCGCAGAATAAGCTTCTTATGCTGGCTGTGGGGCTGAGCAAACTGAGGGAAAAGGACCCAGGCACCTAAAGCAATGACAATGGTCGCGCCACCACCAATTAGATAAACCCATGAATAATCCAAACCTGCGAAGTTCATTAAACCCCACACCAAACCATAAGCCAGAAGCGCGGCAAAGGAACCTGCGGCAGCCATACGCCCCATCCAAACTGCTGCTGTTTGTTTGGGGAACCACTGGAGTGCCAGGGAAGTCTGCAAGGTCTCATAAAAATGAAATCCCGTAGACATTAAAAGTGTAGTGAGTAACAACCCGGTCAATGAAGGATACAGCCCCGTTAGCATCACCCCAAGGCCAGTTGCTACCAAGGAGATTATCGCCAGTCTCTGCTCCCTGACAAAAAGTAATACAAAGACCACTAGGAAGGCCAAAAAGCCAGGTATCTCACGCACACTTTGCAACAAACCAATATCTGCACCGGTAAATGCTGCCTTTTCAATAACAAAGTTATTAAGTAACGTATTCCAAACAGCAAATGAGAGCGGCATCGAAGCTGCCAGAATAAGCAAAAGAATTTCAGGCCGGCGAAGACGTTGTAGCATAAATGACCTCCTATAGCTAAGGCCCGCAATATACGCCCTCAATATCCAACTGTAAAATTATAAAAATAGTACTGAAGAATGAGTTTTCATCGAGAATATTGCAGCTCATAAAATTAAATACTAATTAAGCCATTAAATAGTGGTAACACCGACCAACAACTTGCTCAACTGCCCGAAAAAACGGTGAACAAGACGTACCAATTGGAAAAGTAGCAAGCCATCTAATTATGTATAAATTCCCGCTAATCATGTATTTTTAATGAGATGAGGAAGCTTAGCTCACTACATATAATGACTAGAATCAGACAACTCCAACCTAAATTCACCTATGCTTTAACTGCTATATCTCTAGGCGCCTTACACCACAGCATGACTGATTACCAATCATAGATAACTCTTGGAGAGAAAAATGCGTATTCATTCCTGGCGAATTTATCATCTCAACTTAGTCATACTACTTACCACACTCCCTCTCCTACTGGCGAATGCCGCTGCTCAAGAAGATAACTTACCTGACAAACTTAAATTAAACGAATGGAAGGTGCCCTGGGAGGGACTCCCCAGAGACCCGCATGTAGACAGTAAAGGTAATGTCTGGTTCTGTGGGCAAGCGGGTAACTACATCGGAAAGTTTACACCGACCTCTGAAGAGTTTAAGCAGTATGAAATACCTGAAGGTACTCACCCTCATAACCTGATTGTGGATTCAAACGATATTGTTTGGTATGCAGGTAATCGCAATGCGCATATTGGGCGATTAGACACCAATAATGGACAAATTAAACAATATCCAATGCCAGAAGGTATCAAAGACCCACATACGTTAATCTTCAATCGAGAGGGAAATATCTGGTTCACAGCCCAGCAAAGTAACCGCATAGGACTGTTAAATATACAGAGTGGCAAGGTTCTAAGTGCCACCCCAACAACCGCTAATGCCCGCCCCTATGGTATTAAGATTGATGCTCAGGGAAACCCCTGGGTAGCTCTATTTGGCACCAACAAGTTAGCGCGAGTAGACGCAAAAACCATGGCCATAAGTGAGGTTAACCTGCCACGCCCAAATGCTCGCCCTCGCAGACTGGAAATCGACCCTACCGGCAATGTTTGGTATGTAGATTATCCAGAAGGCTATTTGGGGCGCTATACCCCGACGACCAAGGAGTTTAAAGAGTGGAAGCTACCCAGTAAGAATCCTCGCCCCTACGGAACAGCACTGGACAACAATAACCAACTTTGGGTCGCTGATACTGGAGAGATTCCAAATATCATTTTTGCCTTTAACACAGAAAAAGAGAAATTCACAAGCAAGACCCCAGTTCCAAGTGGTGGAAATATAAGATATATGTATTTTAACAATATGGATGGAAGCTTTTGGTTTGGTGTTGATTCTGGATTTATTGACCAGGGGATACCAAAATAGACGCATATATAGATCGAAAAGCGTACTACCAGCTTGACGCCCACAAAATCAATAACCAAACTCACTCAAAGCAGTAGATCTGCGCCAAGTGCAACAACAACTAATAAATTATACTTGGTACCAACACCTAAAATATCTACAAAGGTAAATATGTCAAACGTTGCATAACCCTACCCACCAACTACAAACTACAAACTGAGGTTTTTGCTCTCCTCTTAAAAAACCAGGAACTCATTATAATCTTGAGGCTCCAAAGACCGTTAACAGTGCAATTAAACGACCTTGATTTTAAATTCGATAACGCTTTAATGCAAAAAAACGATATAACAATTAATTTAGGTATAAAAATGCATAAAAAAATAGACAGAGTGATACCACTTTTGATAATCGCTATCATCGCATCATCAAGCAGCTTCGTTATCCACCTCGCCTCTGCAGAATGGCTTCCAGAATGGATAAGTCAACAAATGCAAGGGGTCAGCATACAGCCCTCATGGAATATAAAATATATAGCTCTATTGACATCAATCGAATATGGCGTCGCTGCAATAATTCTATATATCCTGATACAAGACAAACTATTCAAGTACAGACTTCCATTTAGAATTCTAATTTTTTCAGCTCTACTAACAGCCACTCACGGCGCCCTAGTGAGGCAACCATTGATGGATTACCTTATTGGCAACCCACTAAAAGTTACACTAGCTCAAAATGGCATGAAGTGGCTCGTATGGATACTCATGGCAACCGTTGTAATTATAGGTATTGAAGCATTCGCCTCAAATAAATCAAACTCTAGCGACTCTACAAAACAAAAAGCGTGCAGCGATCATTAAATAAAATTTATAAACAGAATTTACAATTATGGAACCGAAACAGACCGGGATAGCATACGATACCATCACAGATCTATGGGAACGTAAAGAGTTCAACAGAAACAACGGTATTAGCCAGTATAAGCGGGCACTTGGCTTTGTAAAAAATAGAGGCTCGGCACTAGATGTAGGGTGTGGCTGCACAGGAAGGCATATCGAGCTTCTGCAAACTGAAGGATTTGCTCCCGAGGGAATTGATGTTTCTAAGAGAATGATAGAGATCGCCAGGGATAAACACCCTAATGTCAACTTCTATCTAGAGGATATATGTGAATGGAAAGGCACAAAAAAATATGACTTTATAAGCGCGTGGGATAGCATCTGGCATATACCAATTGAAAAACAAGAGGAAACTATAAGGAAGCTAGCGTCTTACTTAAACAAGGAAGGCGTTCTAATATTCTCCTTTGGTGGAACAGATAAAGAGGACTATCATAAGAATAATGCGATGGGACAGGAATTATATTACTCCACCTTAGGCACAAATAAATTTATACAACTCCTTATTTCATCTGGTTGTATTTGTAGACATCTGGAGTACGACCAACCACCAGAATTACACGCCTATTTGATTGCTCAGAAGATATAATTATTTAGACCCCGTTCCCTCTATCATGGGTAGCCTATATGTTAAACGGAGCAATGCTTGTTTGGTTTATTCTTACCGGTCTCAGCGTAGTTTTTGTTATTTGGGACTCAATCACTAATGCGCCAACCAGCTGGGTTCAGCGCCTGGCTTGGATATTAGTGATTCTTTATACCGGTGTCATCGGCTTAATCTTCTACCTACTCACCTGTCGCCGCCCCTTTCCTGGCGGCCACGATCAATTCACTAGGACCACATGGAAGCAAAGTGTAAATAGCGAAATGCATTGTCTTGCAGGTGATGCAACTGGAATCCTTATCGCAGCATCTATTGTACCTACACTGGGCCTCACCAATGGATGGGACTCCATAATTGAGTACTTGGCTGGCTTTATTTGTGGTTTGTTTATTTTTCAGGCATTGATGATGCGAAGTATGTATCAGGGAAACTACTTAAAAGCAGTGGGCAAAACTTTCTTTGCTGAAACTGTATCGATGAACATGGTTATGGCTGGCATGATACCCGCTATGGTGATACTGACTTCCATATGGCCAAACTCTGAAGCCCCATCAAATGCTACCTTTTGGTTTCGTATGAGCTTGGCAACCATTGTTGGAGGTATCATTGCTTACCCTATTAACTATTGGCTGGTAAAAAATCATTTAAAACACGGATGTATGACTCTTCCGGGAAAAGATGGAACCGCGCCCAATCTTGGTCATTGCTCTCATGAATGCGCCCCAAATTCAGCATCGCACACCTATGGTACCTCACAAGCAGAAACACATAAAATGGAAATGCATTCTCTATCTATAATGGAATCAAGTATATGGATAACGGGCACGTTTATAGTTCTTTTTCTTGCAATTTATGTCACGGATAAAATCACACCAATATACTTTTGATCTAATAACCTTATGCACTCAAAATAATCGCTTAAGCATAAGATTCAAAAATTTTCTTTCTCCGCCTGTAGTAAGATTTCACTCTGAGGGTGGCTGCCAATTGATTACCGGGCTTATACCTTCAGTATTACATAACCAAACAATCGCTTTCATTCCCACCTTAAGCTTCCCCTTAGTATCAATGAGTTTCTCCCAATCGCTGGAATGAAAATTACGGCCATGGATGCGGAACTGCCCGAGAACCTCCTTCCAATTTGGCATAGTCAGGTTTAGAACCTCATTTGTTCCATGGTCAGTAGCAACCCAAAGCTTAACTCCATCTTTCACCCGCACAAGTTTTGTAATCTCCCCCTGCCATGAAGTTAATTGGTTTCGATCACAGGTCACGTACTCTGGAACAGCTAACCTTTGAGCCAATAGATCCGAACTAGCAAAAATTAGTAAGCTCAGCACTAAAAATAAATAATGTTCTTTATTCATAATTGAAGAAGGGGGGCAAGCCCCCCTTAACTGTTAAAGACCACGATAAGTCGCGCTTTGTTCATCCGCGCGAGTGGCCTGACCTTCAGTGAACTCGTACATACAGCTATCGTCAGTATAATCCATAAAGTTAGTTACCGGATCTTCCCCTTCAGCATTTCTTCCCCTGGTACAGGTATCCCGACCAACAGGGCAGCCATAAGCAGCCGATCTCTCCGCAGGAGTATCTGAGACGTAGTCTCCCCGGCCGAAACATCCACCTTGGAACGTATGATAAAGACCCAACCAGTGGCCAACCTCGTGAGTTAAGGTATCCCCCTCATTGTAGGGCGCAGCATCACCTCCAGGTACAGAACCAGTTAAAATTACTACGCCGTCATCAAGTGGATCAGAGGAGTAACTACTTGGGAATGTAGCCCACCCAAGTAGGCCATCACTAATTTCAGCTACATAGATATTCAAATCCCCGGCATCGCCAACTCGTAAGGAAGATTTCATTGACTGTTCAGCCGAAGAATTGTAACCAACGTTATACCAAGAATTATTTGCTGTAACAGTGGTTGAAACTAAATTAAAAGTAAATGGAGTATTTGCGTAAGCATCATTCAACACATCCATTTGCGTATTAATCTCACTATTAGAAAGTGCTCCATTATTAGCTGAGTCAGTAATTACATGAAAGTAAACATCAACTTCTACAGAACCTGCGGGCCGCAATGTGTGTGCCACACTTCTATCACTTGATATACCACGCAGAGTAGAAAAATGCTGCTCTTTTAATGCAGCTTCCTGAACTGATGGGTGGTCTGTACCGCAGCGCTTTAGCCCAACGCTATTGTTGGCAGCCTCAACCGAAGAAACACTTTGAGCAAAACCTATAGTTGATGACGCAAGCACGCACAATGATAAAGCAGTTTTTATCGAGATATTGGAAACAGTCTTTCTCATAACCTAAGCCTTAATTTTATTATTTATTTACACTCCCATAAGAGCCCGCCAACTTTCCACGCTTCCATAAACTTTTGTCAATAGCACCAATTCTTAAATTGATGATAATGACATCAAACTCTTTAATAAGGCGTAACGTTCAACAAGAAAAAAGCAAATCTAAAAAAAATAAAAACTCAAAAAAACAAAATACAGATACATTTCTCTATAAAATTAGTTACATGTGAAATTTTTTCACGGAAAAACCAAGGTGCAACTCACTTAAAAATGCGAACAAAAAATTGAGGAACCTGAAATTACTGACAGGTAAAATTCCAATAAAAAATACCGAATTTTATTTCAACAAAGCGGACAGTTATATTTTTTATGATACATCATCACAAAAATAGCTCGCACCAACTGGGGTTAATAATAAAAAGATATTCCAATCATTAGAGCATCTAATTCAAAAGGCCAATCACAAATAACAAAGGCCACTTACCTCCTGTGATCATGGAGGTAAGCGGCCTTTATAAATTCTGGAATTTTTAAACTAGAGTGAACACTCTACTCTCAATTAGCCCCACTGCTCTTGAGAGCTAAGATCATTCCCGCTACTCGGCGAGCGGCAGGCAGTAAAGTGAAGCTTGTTATAACCTAACTTATTTTCAGTAATGACTTTTAGAACATCATCCAAATGAATATGAGCCCCATCTTCAACCAAAATCAAATCATGATCATGAAGGCCACTCTGCCAAGCCTTTTTGATATTATCCAGATGACCAGGGCTTTTTTCATTATATGAGAGATTATAATTATAAACGCTCGCACCACCACCAGCTATAGAGTGGACTTTTCCTGACCCCATATTTAGGAACTCAAAAGTTCCAAATTTTTCTTTACTATTTTCCTCATTGGCAGGCTTACCTGTTTTTGTCAAACTCCTGACTGCATGATCAGAAGATGCCGAACCATGAAATGAGTAGAAGTATAGAGCCAAACCCTCTGGCAATTCAGCCTTACCAAAAGAGCCGTTATCAAATGAACCATGTGCGTAAAGGATCGCCTCATTACCACTGGCTTGTTCCTTTTTATGAATTATTACTTTTCCAAACTGAACAGTTTTCATTACATTCCTTATCGATCAAAGGTTGGAGAATCTATTTTTTGACTACACCAGCAAAATGCGGTCACAAATTTAAGATTATTCTTTTCAAACAAAACCCAACTGTTTTTAATGGTTACAGATAAACAAAACTAGATCAACGAAAATAAAATCTATGTAAGCGACTGAAATCCAATCTTCATTACCACACTCTCATTCAAGCAAAACCGTAATCATGACAAGTGAAAAAACTATGAGCTGAGAAACAAACGTCATACAAAACCCCAAAAAACCACAGGATCCCAATTAAGGAATTTTTCTTCCACATTTCAAACTAGGAGTAAAAGGGTTTAAGGCCTGATGAACAACCTCACAAAAAAATGGTTATGCTGCCTTAGAGAAACTGAGACTCAATTTCGCATGACAAAAAGTTCTATTACACATAAAAGACAATATCCTTGCCCATTACAACCATCATACAGTCAAGTACGCCTAGCAAACTCTTTTTTCAAATTTATTTGATTAAAATAAGAAGTGGGAGGCATGCCACCTCTCATCATTGCTCTAGGAAGAGAGGTCAATAAGCCACAAAAACCTAGATTACCAACATATGAAATACAGAGTTATTTTTTTACAAATATATTATCGAGAAATCTCTCACAAGCGATTAAGGCTCAAATATATTGACGACCTACTCTTTCAGCTGGATTACTCTTTTAAGCTGATAAGAATGAATTGATGAGCTATGGACGAATGTCTACACTGAAAAAGAGTGGCGTATGGTATGGATAAAAAAAGATAAAACTTTCCCGCCAAATTAACCTCTAAATGTGATAGATATAAATCGTATGCTGACAGGCATTGGAGACTTTCTTGGACGAAGCAGCGCTGGTGAGCCTGGCGTCAAAACTGTTTGGCAGGAAAAAACTAAACTGCTTCACTATTTGAAGGCAGCGGAAACTTTAAATCGGCTTAAAGGATGTGTATTAAATGTAGTGGTTCAGGCTCGATCTAACAGTTATCAGCTTTTAAAAAGGTACCCCGTCAGGTCAAATCCAGTTTACGAGTTTATCCTTCCTGATATTTTTCTATCTTTAAGTGTTGCCATCAGTGTGCGGCGTGCATTTATTTGTGGCAGAGATACCGAATTCGGAAATGATTACGAGCATCGCCGCGAATGAATTCAAAGCCGTATGCATAAGTTGGCCGAGGTGTTTGCGCTAGTTATTGCTGCCTATGCGGTAATGAGTAATCACTACTATATAGTGCTATACATCGACACAGAATCTGCTAATAAGTGGTCGCAGAGATAATTACTCGCTGACAAAAACTCTTCAAAGCCTCTAGCTTGGTCCAGCGCTATCTTCAAGGCGATGCCCTCGGTCACGCTGAAGTAAACAGGCTAAAAGAATTCTTGTCCCAATGGCGGGAGCGCCTAATGAATATCAGCTGGTTTATGCGCTGCCTGAACGAGCCCATCGCCCGCCAGGCCAATGCCGAGGACAACTGCACCGGTCGTTTCTGGGAAGGGCGTTTCAAATCTCAGGCCTTGCTGGATGAAAGAGCCCTTGCCGCCTGCCTGGCTTACGTGGACCTCAACCCTATCCGTGCTGGTATCGCTAAAACCCCAGAAGAATCCGATTACACTTCGATCCAGCAACGTATCCACACAGCCATCTCAGGCCAGCAGCCCAAAAGCCTACTGCCGCTGGTCGGCGGGGAGCGCCGGGATATGCCTAAAGGCTTGCCTTTTCAGCTGGATAACTATTTAGAGCTGGTAGACTGGAGTGGCCGGCAGCTGCACCCTAAAAAGCGCGGCGCTATTCCCGAAAACATCCCACCTATTTTAAATCGGCTGGGTATTTCGCCAAAACACTGGCTTTATCTAAACCGCAATTTTGAAAGCCGCTTTAAACGCTTGGTGGGCTCAGCGGAAGCGGTACGCCAGGTCTGTGCGCAGCAAAATAAACACTGGGTACACGGGCTGCGCGATTGCCAGCGCTTTCTTAGCCCCACCCCCTGCTAAATTACAGAAATCCGCTTATCAGCTGCCCCTAGATTCCATCGCTCCCGACTCTACATCTCGCCTGATTCCCTATGGACTCCCCAAATGATCTTTTAACGCCAAATTGCCATCTATTTTGAGACAAATATACCGGCTACCAAGTGGTGGCGTAAAAATTCTTGTCTAGCTTCCGACTCTCCATTCTATGGATGTCCTAATCAGCTCGGTGTATTGGGCGCCCATAACGGGCCTGTTTAAACAGCAACTTTTTTACTTTTACATCTATCTCGATAGCTCTTTAGGGAGCTCCACCAATTTACTTTTCATGCTATCCAAAAGCTCGAGAAACTCTGGCTCCACATCCAATATGCAGGACCTACAAACTGAAACCAGCTCCCTATCAATCTCTGCAAAAATATCCTTGTACTTTAAATCTTCTTCAGGCTCTGCAGAATCCATGTTGCTTTCATAATTTCTTATTTGAGGGTCATAAAACAAAGTCGAGGAGTTTAAACCCAGTTTTTTCAAACAGGTACCACATAGAAGAGTTGATATATATATCATATTCGACTGAGAAAGCTCTTCCATTATTAAATAGAACCTTTCTTTTTTGTTGCTCTCAAACCCTGCTTTCAAATGAGAACAACAGCGAACGAATACACTCTTTCCATGTTTATTACAAAACCAAAAACCCATAAATTGTAGCCTTATCTATTCGAAAGCTTTAGATTCTTTCTCTATTCCACGCATATACCTACGAGTTGACAAGCCAACTGGAGAAGTTTTAGGCGCAGACTTCCCTCCTGCATTTAGCACATCAAACACATGGGTTAAGCAGCTTTTTGTTTCTACGCAGTAATCCGGGGTATCTAATTTATTGATATCATAGTTTGCTCTATCAAACGCAGTTTGACCATTTATTAGCAAATTTTGTTGGTAATTTTGTGCTGCTTCTGCATCGGGTAGCTTAACTTTGTATACAGCAACAAGTGTTAATTCTGATTCCGAGGGGTGAAATTCAACATCTAGAGTCTTACTTCCCTGTTCACCAGCCTGCTCTGTGCCTATTTTATATCCATCATGCTCAGTAATAATTGCAAAATGAGGACTATCTTCTCCTTGATAGTGATAGATATAAGCAAATCCCTCCTTGCAACTTAGTCCAAGAGGATCTATCCATCTAACCGGATTTGACGCATACCGATAATTATTAATCCCACCGGATAACCCGATCGGATCCTGCTGCGTAAACTCCCCAACCTCCGGATCATAATACCTAAACCGGTTGTAGTGCAGCCCGGTCTCTTCATCGAAATACTGTCCCTGGAAACGAATCGGCTGTTCTACCTGATTCTCATGAGCTAATGCAATATTGCCATAGCTCTTATAGGCAACACTCCAAACCACCTCACCTTCCTGGTTGGTAAGAGTATCAGGCGTTCCCAGGTGATCCAGATGGTAGTGATAGACCTGCTCATCTTCTTTCAGTGCAACCGGTTTGAAAGTCCCCGGTTCAAAATAGTAAGTCCGAGTATTAAGATCTTGTTGGGTGTGGATATCGGATTTGTTTTCACGAAGCAGGACATCCTCATCCCAGAGGAAGCAAGTTTGTTCGCTATTAGTAGATTTATCAATACGGCGACCCAGTGGGTCATATTGGTAGTGAATCTCTTGTTGAAGCTGTTCGCTCCCCTCTTCCACTTTGAGCTTTTCAACCCGCACCAACTGCTGGCGACTGTTGTACTGATAGCGGGTCTGCAGTTTCTGCCCTTTACCACGCAGCTCGGCGATACGGTTGCCATGGATATCGTAGCGATAGTGAGTATCGCCACGGAAAGCTAATCGATTGCCCTTGACTTGAGTGGCACTGGCCTGCTGTTTGGCTTCATCTTCTGATCTAGCGGCGGCCAGAATATTGTGTGCGGGGTCGTGCACAAAATATTCTGGGTTGGGGCCATCAACCTGGGTGAGGCGATCCAGAGCATCGTAGTGATAGCTGCGGGTACCACGTAAACTGTCCTCAATCTTGGCGATCTGACCAGCTTTGTTGTACTGGTAGCTGCGCTCCAGAATTGAGTGAGAATTTTGAGTTGGGTCGGAGACTGGGCCGCTAGCTTTATTTAGACACAGTTTTTGCAGTCGCCCCTGAGGGTCATAATCCCGCTGGCTTTCCAGTCCATTGCCGTGCTGTCGCTGACTCTCCCTGCCCTGTTCATCGTGACTGATACTGGTAATCAGCTGATCAATATCAGTGCCTGAGGGGCGACGGTGTAGGCTTTGGAATTGGCCGGCGGGGTTGAAGGCGAAGTTGAGCACTTCGCCATCAGGCAAGGTAGTAGCGATGCGGTTGCCTGCAGCATCGTACTTATGAATGAGTTTATCTTTGCCCTGCCAATCCGCAGTCACGCGGCCGTTGGCATCATATTCCCAGCGCAGTTTACGATGGGTATTTTCCGCTTCGATTAACTGACCGCTGCGGTTATAGCGGAAGTTGGTTACACCATCCGGGGTGACTTCTTCCAACAGGCGGCCAAAAGGGTCACGCTGGAAAATGGTGTCGACACCCTTGCCGGTATCAGCATCAGTGACAGCCCTGGAACTAATCAGGTGCCCAGCGCGGTTATAGGCGTAGCGAGTCACGCGTCCATCGAAGCCCACTTCTTCAATCAGGCGTTCGTTCAGGTCGTACTTGAGCTGGTACCGCTCACCATTTTCGTTGGTGAGGCCCACAAAGTTGCGCTCGCCGTCGTAGTGGTACTCCAGGCGGCTGCCGTCCGGGTTAGTGCGCAACTTAACCTGGCTGAGGCCGTCGTAGGCGTAGCAGGTGCTGCGGCCTTCGGAGTCCATAACTTCCGCAAGCAGCCCTTGGGGGTTATAGCTGTACTGAGTCCTAGACCCATCTGGGGTAATAACTGCGTGGATACGGTCCTGGGCATCGTATTCATAGCGGGTTATCTGGCCAGGAGCATGCTGTACTTCCTCCAGGCGGCGGGCACCGTCATAACGGTAGTGCTGAGTTCGACCCATGGGGTCTTTGACCGCTGCCAACTTGCCCTCAGGATTCCACAGATAGCGGGTGGCATTGCCCAGAGGATCGGTAACACTGCCTATCAATCCGACCGGGTTATAGCTATATCGGGTGCTACTGCCAAGAGGGTCTTTGGTGGTGACGATCTGGCCTTTCTGGTTGTATTCACGTTGCCAGGAGTTACCGGCGGGATCAGTCACTTTGGCAGGCAGACCTTCACCGTTGTACTCGATGCGGTGGCTGTTGCCAGCGGCATCGGTCTTTTGTATCAAGCGACCCTGGTCATCATACTTATAGAGTTCTTCTCGCCGACTGCCATCATCGCTGGGCAATTGTACTTTGGTAACTTGGCCCAGATCGTTGTAGCTGTAGAGGGTCTCTGCACCTTCAGGGTCGCGGTGATAAATCGGTAGGGCGCGATCATTAAAGCGGTAACGTTCCTGTCCCCCACGAGTATCCGTTACGGTAACGCCGTGGCCATCCTCATCCCAGGCAAATTTGTAGTTGTAGGTAGCCTGCCCGTCGATAGCATCACCCCATTGGCGTACGCAACGAGCAGATGGGCCTTCTTTATCCCACTCAAAGTAAAAGTGGTAACCGGTTTTTAGGATGCGCTTGGAAATAACATGCTGGTGATATTCATATTGCTCACTGTAGCCATCCGCATCGGTGGCTTTTATCAGATCACCTTCATCACTGTATTCGTACTGAGCCAGTATTTTAATGCGACCATCGCGAGTTTCTTTCTTCAGCTCGCCAATACGCAGGCTATTGGGCTGCCCTTCGGGCGGGCTGATATGCAGAGCTTCACCAAGGCTGCTTTCGATACAAATCAGGCGCTCATCGATATAGTGGAAGAGGTAATAGTTACCGTAGCCATCGCGGATTTCAGAGAGTTTTAGAGCCCCTTTAGTACCTGTCGCCTTGAAGTGTTTTTGCACACCATTTTGGGCTCCGTAGGGAGTTACAACCCAATGCTCATCGTTAACGCGAGTTAACGATAAATTTTCCACCACATTGTGGCTGCGGCCGCTATTACCCGGTGCAGGTAAGCTGATTACCCGGCCCTCGGCATCATGAAACTGTACCGCTTTGCCTGGACGCCATACCAGGCGCTCATTCAACGTGTGGGTCCAGCCGTGGCCCAAACCGAAATCCCTGGCGTTACTGCTGCGGTAAGTTCGCGCCAGAGTTAGTGGCAGCGGGCCATCCAGCACCGTATCCACCAAAGTCAGACGCTCTTCACCTGTTTTTAAGTTGATCGGTTCACCACCTTCACAGGCATTGGCATTGCACTGGGAGGTATCACCGTTCTGGTTTTCCCCGGTGTCGCTATTGGTATTGTCCGGCTCGTTGCTATTATTCGCTTGGCTACCTTGCGACTCACTTGAATTATTATTGGAGCCACTATTGCTTTGATTGGAATTTGAGGCAGTGCTGCTGGCCCCTGAGCCACCAGAACTGCCGGAGCTGGAGCTACTTGAAGAGGGCCCACTGGAGCTGGCTGGTGGGGCTGCCGCTTCAGAGGAACTCAAATCGGAGAAGTTAGCGCCTTCCCCTCCCTTAGCGTTGCCACCCTTTTTCTTGGAAACCAGCTGTTGCTGCTTCTTCAGTTTGGCCAAGTCCAACATCAGCTCGCCGACATTTTTAAAGGACTTCAGCAAGCGCGCATTTTTGGCCATAGCTACAGCGGCGCCGACGCCTCCAGTAATCGCCGCTAGGACGATAGTGAGGATAATTTCAAAGGCGCCACCGCCGGCTATTTCGGTAATTTCCAGGCTGTGTTGTGCTTTTACATAATCCTGGGCAAAGCGAAAAATAATCTCGCGTAGGGCCGGATCATCGTAAATAATTTGAGCAACGTCGAATGCCAAATCCAGTTGCTGTTTAGTGATCTTTGAAGGGTCAAAACCGAGTACATCCACCACTTCCTTTTGTAAGTCAGTGACATATTCCTGGCCAGACTCTGCGAAGCTCTTGTCATTCCAGAAGTAATTTGCTGTGGCAACACTCAGCCGCTGGGATTGGCGCATGGGATTCAGCATTTGCGCCACTTCAAGCACATCTTTTGTCCATACCGCCAAGCCCCAGGCGGCATTGCCAAAACCGGTCGCGCCACTTTCAATATAGGCACCCACTTTTTCCAGCGTTGAGCGCTTCTCATGCTGCTGCTGGATTTGGGCCGCCTCTGCCCTCTCCTGGGCAATAATTTGCTGCAGGCCGATACGAATCTTGGCAATCAACTCAGCCTGTTTGTCAGCAATTACGATAGCTGCCGTTGGCGCTTCTTCAATAATCAGACGATTCTGGATTAAAGCGCGATAAATCTCTCGTTCAGAAGAGGACAAATGGCCGGGCGGCTCAGATAGGGGACCCAGGAAGATTGTGCCCGAGGTACCCGCTTGAATACTGGTACTGAGTAAATTGCAGGAGCTACCTCCCAGGCTGAAGAAGTGCTGGTAAATTTTCTCAATAACCGCATCGTCGAACATCGAAAGCAAGTGGCCGGCATCGACCTGCATCGGAATCCCCAGCGGGTACGTCCACCCTACTCTCACTTCGTACTGGATGCCTTGCTTATTTTCAACACGTAGCTGCATGATAATCCTTTAAACACTTACGCCTATCTGGACCTAGTGGGGACCTAATTCAGTTAATTCTCACCCGCGAACATTAGGGACCCCCCAAAGAACTCCGGTAAGCTTTCGATTCCGACTATTTTTCGAGCAAAATACCTTTAAACTGAAGTCAACCAGACTTCAACTGGTGATTCCTCCGAGCTTTGTCGGCGTCGATTAAAATCGAAATCGCAAGATCAGCCAATACCACGCCATTACACAACGAAGCCGCTGAGAAGAACATTCTCTATCCAAAAAAGGGAGCTTAAGGGCTACCATGCTAGAAGAATACTAACGATTAGATTCTTATCTTCCTTTTCACTCTTAAGAAGTTAAGAATCTAGGTGGCGCCGAATAAAACGTAGGGCTGAGATCTACTTCGCGAGGTTACCGCAAATTAGGTAAATACGGTAGATAGCAAGTGTTAAGCTGAGTAGAGAAGCTTTCGGGAGCAGAAATTAAAACTTCGATAACACAAAACCGAGCCAAAGTTATCGTCGATTAATTTTCAATAAACCAATAAAAATAGTACCCGTGTATTAAAAAAATATCCCGTAATACAAACCCTATGAACAATTATTATTCATTTGTTTACCGTAATTGGATAATTTCTCTACAGCGAGTATCAATATTCCGTTATTGATAAAAGTAACTAATTGGATAGCTTTTGGCAGGCTGCGAAATTGGATCTTTAAATTTGTGACACTCATCACAAGGATATCCCAGTTACAAGCAGGGTGAACGGGGAAATCAGCGGACGGGATTGCCTTGAACTGCAATAAAGCGCGGTATGGGTTGAAGTAGGCCCAGTAACCTCATGATCAGGTGCCTGAGCCTTTTTTCAGAAAGCCTATTCGATCTCTTTGATCCGCATGGAGTTGGTATGCCCACCCATATTGAGGCGTTCCCCCTGGGTAATCAGTACCCGCTGCCCTTTCTGCAAATCGATTCTAGAGCTTAATACCTCGATAACCGCTTCGGTTAAATGTCCCAGGGGAACTGAAGCCGGATCAAAGCTCACTGTCTCTACTCCCCGTAACAGCATCAGCTGGCGAGCGATTTTAGGATGCCGGGTTAGTGCATAGATCGGCAAGCGAGTATTTGCACGGGACATCATTCTCGGTGTGCGGCCAGACTCGGTCAGTGCGGCTACAGCACAGAGATTCTCCACGCGCGTTGCAACATCAATCGCCGCCTGGGCAATTACAGTATCGATTAGAGCTGAAGAACCGTGGTCCTCTGCAGTGTAGGGAACACTGCCCAAATACTGTTCAGCGCCGATAATCACTTCACTCATAGATTCCACAGCGGCAACCGGGTAATCGCCTGCAGCTGTTTCCGCCGACAGCATAACTGCATCGGTACCGTCCAGCACCGCATTGGCAACATCCATCACCTCGGCACGGGTGGGAGTCGGGCTGGTAATCATCGACTCCATCATTTGTGTTGCAGTGATTACGGCGCGATTGAGAGCATTTGCGCGGTTGATCAGTTTTTTCTGCACCCCGACCAGAGCGGGATCACCGATCTCTACCCCTAGGTCACCTCGAGCTACCATAATCGCATCGGAAGCCAGGATTAGGCTGTCCATTTGCTCATCATCGGCAACTGCTTCGGCCCTTTCAACTTTGGCGACGATCGCTGCTTGGCTACCAGCCTCTGCCATGGCTTTGCGAGCAGTATCCAGGTCTTCCGCACAACGCGGGAAACTGACTGCGAGGAAATCCACTTCGAGATCTGCTGCCAGCTTGATATCCCGGTAGTCTTTTTCTGTCAGTGCCGGTGCAGACAGGCCCCCGCCCAACAAGTTGATGCCCTTGTTATTCGACAGCTTACCGCCTTGTAAAACTCGGCAATAGAGCTTGCTTGGCGTAGTGCCGGTTACTTCAAGGCGAATCTTGCCATCATCCAACAGCAGGATATTGCCGGACTGGCAGTCGCTGATCAGGCTTGGATAATCCACTCCAACGCGGTGTTCATCTCCCCCTTCAACCGGGCAATCCAGATCGAGGGTAAATTCGTCATTGTTTTCAAGCTGAACACTGCCCTTGGCAAAACGGGCAATACGGATTTTAGGGCCCTGCAAGTCCCCCAAAACCGCAACAATTTTTCCCTGCGCTTCGGCGGCGTTGCGTACCTCTGTAACGCGGCGTCGGTGATCCTCTGCCGATCCGTGAGAAAAGTTCAGACGTACAACATTCACCCCAGCGCGAATCATTTCATCGATTACGCGAGGCTTGTCCGTACCCGGGCCTAAGGTTGCTACGATTTTTGTATGGCGAATCATAAGATCCCGTCATCTAATAATTTGAGAAGGAGGTTCAGAGGGCTATCAAATAGGAATTCTATGTCCATTAAATGGCCCTCAGTAATTGAATTACCAAAATATGGTAAATGAGGGGAATCAGGCGGATTCAGCAACAGGCTGGTTCAACTGAAGCGTTTCAGCCATCGCCAAACTGGTATCCAACATGCGGTGGGAGAAGCCCCACTCGTTGTCATACCAAGCCATGACCTTCACCAAGTTACCATTCACACGGGTGTGGTTGGCATCAAAGTGACTGGAGGCACTGGTGTGATTGAAGTCCACGGATACCAAGGGCTGATCGCAGTAGGTCAGTACACCGCCACTGGCCTTAGCAGCTTCCTGCATAATGCGGTTAACTTCTTCGGCGGTGGTGTCACGGCCGGCAATAAACTGACAGTCCACCAGAGACACATTACTTATCGGTACACGGACGGCCATACCATCGAGGCGACCTTTTAACTCAGGCAATACCAAACCTACCGCTGCAGCCGCACCTGTTTTGGTAGGGATCATATTATCCGCCGCCGCACGGGCACGATAAATATCTGCGTGCACTGCATCTTGGGTATTCTGGTCATTGGTATAGGCATGCACGGTAGTCATAAAGCCGCGCTCAATACCCAATTCACGATGCAGTGCTTGAGCTACAGGTGCCAGACAATTGGTAGTGCAGGATGCATTGGATACCACACGGTGATCCGCAGTGAGATTGCTGTCGTTTACACCGTAAACAACGGTGAGATCCGCATCTCTTGAGGGTGCAGAAATCAGCACTGCAGCGGCACCGGCTTCAATATGGGCAGAAGCGGAAGCGCGATCGGTAAAGCGGCCAGTACACTCCAGGACTAAATCCACACCCAGTTGCTTCCAAGGCAATTTGGAAGGGTCGCGCTCCTGGCAAACCTGAACTCGATCACCACCAATAACCAGAGCATCACCATCGACTTTGACGTCTGTACCAAAGCGACCGTGAATAGTATCGAAGCGAGTCAGGTGAGCATTAGAAGCTACCGGAGCGAGATCATTAATCGCGACCAACTGAACACGATCGCTGTAACCTGATTCATAGATAGCTCGGGTGACATTTCTACCGATACGACCGTAACCATTAATGGCAATTTTAATTTTCATCTCGCTTTACCCTCTTTATACGCTTCTGGTTTTTCAAGTGGCACCCGCTTGCGAGTGCACCATACCGAGTGTGTGTTATTTCAATTCCGCAGCTTGTTTTGCCAGACGAGTAATCTCTGCCCAGTTCTTTTCACGAACCAGAGTGCTGCTCGCCATCCAGGAACCACCGACACAAACCACATTGTTCAGAGCCAGAAAGTCCGGGGCATTTTGAGGCCCTATACCACCGGTGGGACAAAAGCGAACGTCCTGTAGCGGACCGCCAATGGATTTCAGCATTGGCACTCCCCCTGCCGCCTGGGCTGGGAAAAATTTCTGGTAGCGATAACCACGCTCGTAGAGGCGCATCACTTCTGAAACACTGGCAGCACCGGGCAGCAGCGGTACTTCACTGCCTTCAGCAACATCCAGTAAGCGGTCGGTTGCGCCGGGGCTCACCATAAAGCTAGCGCCGGCTTCGATAGAGCGACGCAGATCATCACCATTGAGCACCGTGCCAGTTCCCACATGGGCTTCCGGCAGGTGTTTTGCAATTTGTTCAACAACTTCCAGGGCTGCCTCAGTGCGCAGGGTTACCTCAAGTACTTTCAGGCCACCTTCAATCAAAGCGCCGGCAAGAGGGAGGGCATCTTCAACTTTATCTACAACCAGTACTGGGACAACGCCAGCTACCTGCAAAATCTCGGCGATATTTTTCTGCATCAGATAATTCCAAATCTTTCGTTAAGGCGCCCAGTAAACAGTGACTGGTTTCAGCCCCTGCTTAAGAATACTGCGCACCGGCATTTCTAACTCATCACTGCCGAGCAACGCCTCGCGATAAACTTTTAGCTTCTCTTCGCCAGTGATCAATAACTTGATATTGCGCGCTTGCAAAATTGCACTCAGGGTCAAAGTCATACGCTCGGTATTGGAGCCGGTAACTTCACTTTGATTAGCAGTAATTGCCTTGCACAACTTTTGTGATTCAGGATTTAGTGCACCCTGCAAGCCCTGTGCATGGGGGAATAGTGATGCGGTGTGGCCGTCACTGCCCATACCCAGCAGACAAACATCAAACGGTTTCTGCAACTCGCTATATGCGCGCTCACAGGCCTCTTCACCTTCAGCGGCTGTTGCATGTGAGTTTTTCATACCCAGGAAATTGGCTTCAGCGCCAAAGTTCTGTAAGAGCGACTTTTCAATGAAAGCTGCGTTACTACCGCTTTCGGTTTTTTCTACCCAGCGCTCATCAACGAGAGCAGCTGTAATTTGTGACCACGGAAGCGGGCGTTTGGATAGCTCGCGATAAACTGGTTCCGGCGTACTGCCGCCAGATACCAGGAAACTTGCGTGATTTTTTTCTTTAATACCTTTTTGCAGTTCGCAAGCACAATCGTGGGCTAGAGCCTGCACCAGGCGCTCGCGATCTTGGAAAAATTTTTCTTCAGCCATGGATTCTTCCATTTCTCTTAGTGGAAACCGGCGCGGTAAATTTAATAGCTGCGCCGGATTTCCAGATTATTACTGCGCGTTAAACCAATGACGATCACTGCGTGACAGCAGTTTTTCTGCCTCTTCTGGCCCCCAGCTACCTGCAGGATAGGGCTGCGGCTGATTAGCCGTTTCGCGCCAATGCTCAATAATTGGATCCACCCACGCCCAGGCAGCGGCAACTTCGTCGCGGTGGATAAAAAGCGCGGGATTATTTGCTGCAGCATCCAACATCAGGCGCTTATAAGCGTCGCTGCGGAAACTGTCATAAGTATCAGAAAGGGTTAAATTCAATTCGGCCGGTTGCAACTCAGTGGTGAGACTGTCCATTTTTTTCGCCATCAAAACCAGCTTGATACTTTCTTCCGGCTGTAAGCGAATAACCAAGCGATTGGGAACAACCTTTCCGGCTGACTCATCGTATACATGATGAGAAACATTTTTGTACTGCACTACAATTTCGGCACAACGCTTTTCCATGCGCTTGCCGGTACGCAAGTAAAACGGCACCCCTGCCCAACGCCAACTATCGATATGTGCTCGAATGGCAACGAAGGTTTCGGTTGAACTGGTTCCACCGTCGAGTTCATCGAGGTAACCAGGAACATCATTGCCATTGATTTGACCAGCTATATACTGGCCACGCACAACATTTTTATCAACCAAATTACCGGTAAGCGGGCGCAAAGCCTCAAGCACCTTAATTTTTTCTGCACGGATATTCTTCGCCGACATACTGTTGGGAGATTCCATGGCGATAAGGCACAGCAGTTGCAGCAGATGGTTTTGCACCATATCCCGCATAGCACCAGTTTCATCATAAAAACCCGCACGCCCTTCCAGGCCTACGGTTTCTGAAATACTGATCTGGATATGATCAATGGTTTTTGCATCCCAAAGATGCTCAAACAATACATTGCTAAAACGCAGTGCAAGAAGGTTTTGGACAGTTTCTTTACCCAGGTAGTGATCGATACGGAAGATACTATCTTCCGGGAAGTAACTGGCAATTTTACTGTTAATTTCATCAGAGGTTTGGGCGTTATAGCCCAGTGGCTTTTCCACTACGACTCTGGAATTTCCAGTAATCAGGCCTTTTACGGAGAGGTTTTCACAACAGGGGCCGAATACCGCGGGCGGTATTGCCAAATAGAAAATACGAACCCGCTCTGAGTCGGAACCGAGAATTTCTGCCAGGTGATCCCACTGGCTATCCGGTACGGCAATATCCAGTGCGATCGGACAAAGTAATTGGCTAAATTGGTCCCAGCTCGAAGCACTGTACTCACCCTCACGGAGATATTTTTGCAGTGCCTGGTGGGCTGTTTCGATATATTGATCAACATCTGATTGGCGGCGACACACCGGAAGGATGCGACAGCCCTCAACCAAGCTGCCCTCTCTAAATGCTCGGTAAAGTGCCGGTAGTAACTTGCGCAGTGCAAGGTCTCCGCCTCCACCAAATAACACTATATCAAAAGGGTTAATCATAAATTTTGCTCTGAGATCGTTCTTTTCTCGGAGCCTGTTTGGCTCCGTAATAATCAATAAAGAATACTTGCACCGGTCTCTGCACCGCTGGCAAGCCCGCGCATATTAGCGAAAAGTTCACGGCCCGTACCACGGGCACTTTCAGACAGATCACACTGGGCCGGTTGGCGGGCATTAAATTCAGCTTCATCTACCAGCACGCGTAAAATACCGGCCTCTGAATCGAGCTCAATCATGTCGCCCTCTTGCACCTTGGCAATCGCACCGCCTTCTACGGCTTCCGGTGACATATGAATGGCAGCAGGGACTTTCCCGGAAGCGCCGGACATACGCCCATCAGTGACTAACGCCACTTTAAAGCCACGATCCTGCAGCACCCCCAACGTCGGTGTTAACTTGTGCAGTTCCGGCATACCGTTGGCACGAGGTCCCTGGAATCTCACTACAGCTACAAAGTCACGCTCTAGCTCACCGGCTTTGAATCGCTTGAGCAGGTCGTCCTGGTTATCCAGAACAATGGCCGGAGCCTTCACTTTGAGGTGCTCAGATTTAACCGCAGAGACTTTGATTACACTGCGCCCAAGATTTCCTTCGAGCAACTGCAAACCACCATGCTGGGAGAAAGGGTCTGTGGCTGGACGAATGACCGTCGTATCACCGCTCTCTTCTGGAGTGGGTTTCCAAACCACACCACCGCCAGCATCACTGTTGAGGAAGGGGTCTTCACAGTAAGGTTCGAGACCGGAATTACCGAGTACTGTGTGCACATCATCGTGTAAAAGGCCAGCGGAGCGGAGTTCGCGAATCAGGAACTGCATACCGCCGGCTGCGGCAAAGTGGTTGATATCCGCAGTACCGTTCGGGTACACATGACAAAGCAACGGCACCACTTCAGAGAGGTCGGCCATATCCTGCCAAGTCAACTGAATACCTGCTGCACGCGCCATCGCAATAAGGTGCAATGTGTGGTTTGTGGATCCGCCGGTAGCGAGCAGTCCCACCACTCCGTTGACGAATGCTTTTTCGGTGAGAATTTTAGCTACCGAAGTGTGCCGGCTCGGTTCAGTAATTTTTACCAATTGCGCCACGGCAGCTTCATTTAATGCCGAGCGCAATTCGGTACCGGGGTTTACGAAGGAACTGCCAGGCAGTTGCAGTCCCATAATTTCTACCAACATCTGGTTACTGTTGGCAGTGCCGTAAAAGGTGCAGGTGCCGGCACTGTGGTAGGAAGCACTCTCGGCTTCCAATAGTTCAGAGCGCCCTACTTTACCTTCAGCATAGAGCTGGCGAACCCGGACTTTTTCCGCATTGGACAGGCCTGTGGGCATTGGACCCGCAGGTACAAAAATTGAAGGCAAGTGGCCAAAAGAGAGAGCACCAATAACCAGGCCGGGGACAATTTTGTCGCAGATACCCAGGAATATGGCTCCTTCGAAAACATCATGCGAAAGCGCGATTGCTGTGGACATGGCAATCACATCTCGCGAAAACAGGCTGAGTTCCATCCCTGCACGCCCTTGAGTCACCCCATCGCACATTGCCGGTACGCCACCGGCAACCTGGGCCGTTGCGCCATTGCGCGCAGCTGCCTCTTTCAATTGAGCAGGGTAGGCACCATAAGGCTGATGAGCGGACAACATATCGTTGTAGGCGTTGACGATACCCAGGTTCGGCCCCCGCCCCGAGGCGATCAACTGCTTATCACCTTCCGGAGATGCGGCTATTGCGTGGGCCAAGTTTCCGCAAGACACATGTGCCGCTGCCCGCCCTTCAATATGCGCTTTCTCAACCTGCGCAAGATACTCTGCACGAGTTTCTTCGCTGCGCTTAATGATGCGTTCGGTAACGGTCTGAAGCTTGCTGTGAACCATGACTATTCCGTAATAACTCTGTTGAGGTGGTCTCTAGTTACAAAAACCACCAGGGTCACATTTCAGTGGCATCAGCCACCTGTGATTATCTTTCCGTGGAGCGCCTTTCGGCGGAATGGCTCCCACTGCAACCCTTTGGTTGTAGTGCCATCAATGTCCTATTGCCCAATCGTAAATCTGAAGCAGGAGGAACAAAGTTGCTTTTATCAGATCGCTGGAAACCCAATCATTCCAGCGGACAACCTTTCAGCCCACGGCAAGACTGCTTATGGAGACTCATGGGAAATCCTGTTATCGGGTAGAAATCTCACTTCCGAACCTCTTCCCACTCTTAAAGCTGAATGTTAGTGATCCAACAATGCCGGAACCTCCTCCCCACCGAGGTGGTAGAGACTTTGGACGCCCGGCTTGAGTAATTCACCCAATCTGTAGCCACTCAATCTTATTGATACGCATTATGTAGTAAAACTACAAAAATTTTCAAGAGGCTTCAAATAGTGATTGAAGATGTTGACCAGGGGAGACAGGCATATAGGAAGTATTTGGCGCAAAAACCATCATTTTCTTTAATACTGGGCAACTTAATGCCTTCATTCAGTCACAAAGTGAAAGACTGGCCTTACTTAGGTGTAGGATTTTTACAGGCAAATGATAAGGTCTAGGAATCTCAAAGAATTGGGATAAAAAACTACAAATTACCCACAAATTAAGCAAGGAGGCGCACCCCATAAGCTAATTGCAGACTCATAACTGTTAAAATCCCACCTTCCAGCAATACTTACTTGTCGATGCCAGCAAGGCCAAGGCTCAGATAGAACTAGTTGATGCATGAAAGTCACAATTAACGATGTTGCCGAGCGCGCCGGCGTATCTATCAAAACAGTGTCCAGGGTGATCAATAATGAGCCCTCTGTACGCGCAGCCACTCGGCAAAAAGTGCTCGACGCAGTCAAAAGCCTGAACTACACACCCAGTCTGGCAGCGCGGAATCTGGCGGGGACACACTCCTATTCCATCGCATTTATTTATGACAACCCTAATGCCCACTACGTTATCGATATGCAAAACGGCATATTGGAAGCCTGCAGAGCAAAAGGTTATGAGCTACTTATCCATCCTTGCAATTCGAAATCTCCAGTTATCCACAGCGACTTAAATAAACTGGTCGAGCACGGCAAAGTAGCCGGATTGGTCCTGACCCCCCCTTTTTCAGAGTCACCTTCTTTTATCGATATGCTCCAATCCATGAATGTGGAATTTGTGCGAATTATTTCCTCCACCAATACAGAGAAAGCAAAGGGAAAGTCTATACAGATTGACGACCGCCAGGCCGCCTACAATATTACCCAGCACCTACTTTCACTCGGGCACAAGCGTATCGCTTATTTAAGCGGAGGCGAGGAGCACCTTTCCACATTGGGGCGCCAAAATGGATACAGCCAGGCACTCGAAGATGCAGGAATAGCAGTAGACCGACATTTGATTGTTGAAGGGAAATATTCATTTGAATCGGGCGAGATCAATGCGAGAAAGATCCTCGACAGCGACAAACCTCCCTCTGCAATATTTGCCGCTAATGACGAAATCGCAGCGGGCGCTCTATTTGCCGCCCGTATGTTAAAGATTGATGTTCCCGGACAAGTCTCTATCGCAGGATTTGAAGACAGCCCATTTTCTCGACAAACCTGGCCCAAACTTACAACCGCACACCAACCCAACCAGGAAATCGCCCGCTCGGCAGCAGAATTACTGCTTGAGAAAATTCAGTGTAAAAGTTCAAAAGAACTCAATGGTTCTGGGCAAGAGAGTGAAACATACCGTAGCTTCACCCCCGAGTTAATTATTCGACAATCCACTGGCCCCGCGCCCAAATAACCCCTTCAGCTTAAGAGAGATCTGGAAAGTTAATTTCGTCGATAAATTTCACGCCCCAGGCTCCAGGTCCTATTCACTTGCAGATCCTCACCTAATAAAACCATATCCGCTCGGGCCCCTTCAGTGATTACACCTGCTCCCAGACCAAGGAACTGCGCCGGATACAAACTTGCCATGCGCAGTGCTTCCGGCAATTCAACCCCACACCAGTCGCGGATATTTTTAACCGCGCCGATCATATCCAAGTGAGAACCCGCTAATTCTCCGGTACTGGAGGTCAGTTTATCCCCTTCTCGTGTAACCACTCGATCAAATAGGGGAAAACTGGTGGCATCACTGCCCACTAGCGACATTGCATCGCTTACCAGTAACAACTTACCGCGAGGTTTTGCTTTCAAAGCTAACGCCATAGCGCCGGTACTGACATGGTGGCCATCGGCAATTAATCCACACCAGGCATCATCCCGGATCAGAGCTGTACCCACCATACCCGGCTCACGCGAATGAAGCGGGGACATTGCATTGTATAAGTGGGTAAATCCTGTCGCTCCAGCATCCAACGCAGCTTCAACAACTTCAGCACTCGCATTCGAATGGCCGAGACAAACATGAACCCCCAGGGAAACCAACTTTCGGATATCGGATACCGATACACACTCTGGCGCCAGAGTGACCAAGCGGATTCCCAGGTCTTCCCGGGCGTAGAGGGAGAGTTCCTCATGACTCAAAGAGCGGATAAACCCTCCTTCATGGGTACCCTTTTTGGCCTCACTTAAATGCGGCCCCTCAAAATGTACTCCAATCACACCCGGAACACCGCTGGACAAGGCCCCACTTACCGCATCGGCTGCCTGCTGCATCACTGGAAAGCTATCCGTAATCAAGGTGGGCAGGAAAGCACTGGTACCAAACTGACTATGGGCTTCGCTTATTTTCTGAAGCGCATTAACTGAGGGCTCCTGATTAAACAGTACACCACCACCACCATTGACCTGGATATCAATAAAGCCCGGCACCAACAAACCCGGTAAGCGCTCAGCATCGGAACTCACACCCCCACCCACTGCGGAAATCAGTCCGCTATCTCCAATGGTGATAGCAACATCTGCAAGTATGCGCTCGCCATCAAATAGCTTTTCAGCAATCAGGATAACCCCCACTTCCCCCTCCCAAATACTATTTTCTGTTTTATTCAGACTGTCTGAGTAACTTTCTTTAAACCCGCCGGCTCATCGGGATTAATCCCCCGACTTACCGCCACGTGGGCCACATCGATATAAAAACGCTGCAACAGCGCCAGTGGAGCCACCCTCGGGTGAACCCCCTTACTCGGCACATGCAAATTAATCAGAGCCGCCCCACGCCGTCGAATTTCATCGATCTGCTGGCTGTGTGTGGGGAATGACTCATCCTCGATTGGAACATTCACCACTGTCAATTTCCCTTCCACCAGCGTAACGGGGCCGTGCAAGAATTCCGCACTGGAATAGGACTCCGCATGGATATTGCAAACTTCTTTTAACTTCAGCGCCAGTTCCCGGGTAATCCCATAACCGGGACCCCGCCCCAAAACTACCAAGTTTTGTATCGAGGCCAGGTTTTCCGGACGCAATTGAATTTCTGCCCGCACCGCAGATCTCAAAGTTTCCGGCAACTTTCCCAGAGCATTACAAAGAGCGGGATTCTGCGTCCAACTGGCGACCATCTGCAGTATCGCAGATAGGGTCGCCAGATAACTTTTCGTAGCTGCAACCGCTTTTTCCGGGCCAGCCTTTAAGGGAATTACCAGATCAACCACATCTTTAATCGGCGCATCTTCATCGTTAAGCAAAGCGACTGTATAAGCCCCCTGCTCTCTCGCCATGCGGGCCTGAGTCAGAATATCTGGGCTTCTCCCAGACTGGGAAATGACGATAACCAGGGCCTCATCGAGCTTTAATTTGCGACCATAAACACTGGAGACCGACGGTGCGGCAGCAAAAGTAGGGGTACCAGTTTCAATCTCTATCAGATACTTGGCAAAGACGCCCGCATGATCAGAAGAACCCCTCCCCACAATCATCACAAAACGAGGAGGCTTCTGGCGCAGCCGCTCTCCCAGATGGGACATTATATTGGCATTGGAATGCAGCTGTTCAGCAATCCTATCCGGCGCCTCACGAGCCTCAGCCTCCATGACCGTGGTAACCATAATACTTCCTACCTGACTCACTCAAAATATGAACCCAGTTCTCACATTAATACCGAGCTCCATCAATCAGTCTATGCCCAGCAGTACTTCACCTCGGTTAATTGACGCCATTAATCGTCCTGCTTTGTTTTCAAACGCCCACTAGCTCGCCAACCCGATACCCCATTACTGTCACAACAAAACTGGAATTGGGTATACCTTTTTAATCTATGCTTAAGGCACCCCTATCAGTTGCTGTCGATCATATCTACAGGAAGGATCAATGCCCCAAACCCCGGGCAGTTACACCACACAAAAATGGCGTTTAATCATTCTCCTTGTAGTTGCGAGCTTACTGAGCAGCTGCTCCAGCATACAATTCGCCTATAACAACATTGATTATTGGATACGCTGGAAGCTTCGTGACTATGTCGACTTAAATTCCCAGCAAGAGCTGGAGTTTCAAGGGGCTCTAAACAGCTTCTTTCACTGGCACCGCCAAACACAGCTACCAAAATATGCCGATTTCCTGAGCCAACTGGCAGATAAAGTAGATCAAGGCCAACTTGAGAATCCTCAGCTGGCTCCGGTTGAAAAAGAGGTGTACCACTTCATCGAAAGCGCCAGTAACAACGCCTTCAACTTAATGCTTCCTATTGTGGCGCAGTTAACGCCACAACAGATTGATCGCCTGCAACACAACTTGGCCAAAAAGCAGCAGAAAACACTGGAAAAATGGCAGCGCTCGCCGTGGAAAATACAACGACACCGCGATCGGCAAATTCGCCGGGAGAGCAGGCGATGGCTGGGAAGTTTAACCGAGCAACAAAAGCAGCTGATCGCAGCCTGGGTAAAGCAGGTAGAGTACAACCCTGTATTACGTAACGAACAACATATGATTTGGCAGCAACATGCCATTGAGCTTCTCCGACAGAAGCCTGATGGATACCAACAACAGTTGCGCGGTCTGCTGGAAAACCCAGACCAACTTTGGTCCGACGAATATCGCAAGGCGCAAGAGCAGCGCAAAACCCAAGCTCGCGAACTGGGAGAACAAATTCTATCCAGTACCAGCCCCACACAACGCCGTCATCTAAGCAAAACTCTGCGCGACTATGCCCAGGACTTCCGCTCTCTAGCCAGCCAATAATCAGAAGCCCAGATCCCAACACCACCGCCGAACTAATGAACGACATGACACCTCAAAAATCTAGCGTATCCAGGATAAATTCCACGCAATAGATTCAAGAGAAACTAATAATCATGTGTGATTTCCTGCTGACGAAAGCGACCTAAGGCTGATAAGCTCGCCAACTCACATTACCAGCCAGGGGAATTCAAGTGCATATCGAATCCGCCACACAGGAACAATTGATCGAGTGGGAAAAAGAATTAAGCGCTCACTACAACAAGATCTGTCAACACGAGTTAAGCCTGGATATCACACGTGGAAAGCCCTCGGCGGAGCAATTAAAACTTTCCGATAAACTTGATGGAATTCTCTCCGGTGACTATCGAGCGGCAGACGGTACCGACACTCGCAACTACGGTGGCTTAATCGGCCTGACCTGCGCAAGGGAGCTGGGAGCCGAAATGCTTCAAGTGCCGGTCAACGAAGTGATTGCCGGAGGCAACAGCTCTCTCACACTGATGTATCACGCCCTAGTCACCGGTTACCTGTTCGGCTTTGCGGGCACTACCCCCTGGCGCGAATTAAAAGCTCCCAAATTTCTCTGCCCTGTTCCCGGCTATGACCGCCATTTTACGATCTGTGAGCAGCTGGGTATCGAGATGATTAACGTGCCCATGGGAGAGCAGGGGCCCGACATGGAGCTTGTGGAAAAGCTCGTGCGTGAAGACGCAGAGATTGTTGGTATCTGGTGTGTGCCCAAGTTTTCAAATCCAACAGGAGCCACTTACAGCAAGGAAACTGTAGAAAGATTGGCGCAGCTGGGACAATTTTCCGGCGCCGGCTTCCGGATATTTTGGGACAATGCCTATTCGGTGCACGACATTGGCAACTATGTAAATCTGCCAAATATTCGCACAGCAACCCTGGAAAATGATACTGCAGACTCCGTAATACAGTTTGCCTCAACTTCAAAAGTCACCCACGCTGGCGCAGGCGTTGCGTTTGTGAGCGCCAGCCAGGCAAATCTCGATTCCCTCAAAGGCCAAATGCAGGCAATGACCATTGGTCCTGACAAAGTCAACCAATTGCGTCACTCGAGATTTTTTACCGAATACACCAGCCTGACAGAACACATGCATAAACATGCAGATGTTCTTCGCCCGAAGTTCGAGTGTGTTCTGGAGCATTTACATAATGCCCTCACCGATGCAGATATGGGTACTTGGGAAAAACCCGAAGGGGGTTATTTTGTTTCCTTTAATACCCTTCCCGGTTGCGCAAAAGCAGTGGTTAAAATGGCTGCGGATGCCGGAGTGAAATTAACACCTGCCGGCGCTACCTTCCCTTATGGTAAGGACCCTGAGGACAGCAATATTCGTATTGCACCCAGTTTCCCACCGCTGGAAGAACTGGATACCGCAATGTCTGTTTTCGTCCTCTGTGTCAAACTGGTGAGTCTACGTAAAAAGCTTGGCAAAATTTAACCATCCAAAATGCCAAGTGAGATTTCCTGAATCATCAAAAAAGGCAGCTTTACGCTGCCTTTTTCATAAAGAGTCGCTTCTAAGTCAGCTGGATAAATAACGTTTAGCAAACTTCTCGTCCACTTTTGATAAATCAACAACGACCAGCCCATCCACAGCATCGCAAAAATCCGGGTCAATATTAAAGGCGTGGAAACTGGTCCCTCCCGTTTTAGTAACAGAGGCATACTTTTTAAATAGGGGAGGTAGCATAACGCCCTCCTCACGCAAAATATGCTTCAATTGACGCATATCTGACACCGAATCCCCTAGTAATTCAGGCAGTTCAGATTGTGCTTCCGGAAATGGCAGTCGAGCATCCCCCAAGGAGTTTTCAGGAGCAAAATAATGGGAAAAATAGCGCACAATAACGGACTTCGCTCTCACGGAAAATGTACCGGGCATAGACACTGGGCCAAATAGGTAGCGTACCTTATTGCGCAATACCCACTGTCCAATAGCACACCAGAGCAGGTCTAACCCGCGCCCTCTCCAATATTCCGGCAGTAGGAAGCTACGCCCTAGCTCTGCAGAATCTGGCAGGCACTGCTGAGGAGGCTGCGGGTAATTAAATAGCGTACTGCTGTATATCTGATCATCCGAGAGCGCCTCGGTCGCTGCAATGCGGTAAGCTCCTGCAATCTGTCGATTTTCTGCATCCCACAACAATAGATGGTCGTAATGAGCATCAAACGCATCCCAATCCCGGCTCTGCCCGGTCCCTTCCCCCACTGATCGAAAGGCAATCTCCCTCACTCTGGCCAATTCCCGCATGACGGGGCAATCTGCTTTCTGCCGATATAAACGCACAGAAAAATTACCCAGTTCAGAGAGTGATACACAGGACTCAACCACTCGCGCTACATCGGCTTTTGGCTCAGCTTCAACAATTAATTCCGGCCCCAGAGGGGCGGGCGAACGATGTAATTGGTAGACATGTTTACGCCACAAGGCAGCCTTGGCGCGGGGTGTTAGCGGCCAGCTACGAAAGTGTTCCGCTTCCAGGGGACGTCCTATACGAATATCGATACTGCGGCTGGCCTGTTTAAACATCTCCCTAATCAACCATAAAGTCGAGAGGGGCTTGTTCAACATGGAGAGGCCATAGAACCACCAGGAATTCCTCCCTAAAACCTGCACCGGCAATATCGGCGCATTGGTTTTTTCCGCAAAACGGGCAAAGCCTGAATTCCAGCGTCCATCCCGAACCCCATGGGGGGTGAGCCTGGATACTTCGCCCGCCGGGAAAATGATAATCGCTCCCCCGTCATCTAAATGGCTATAAATACCTTCAATATCGGCTCGACGGGTACGCCCATTAAAGTTATCTACGGGCAATAAACAGGGGCGCAGGGATTTTATGTTCCATAATAATTGGCTCGCGACAGCTCGAACATCTTTCCGTACCCGCGCCACCATATCAATCAGAGCGAGACCATCCAGGCTTCCTAAGGGGTGATTAGACACAATCACCAGCGGCCCACTAGTGGGAACCCGAGCCAACTCTGATGGATTTAATTCGTAGCGAAAATTCAAGTCATCGAATACCTGGCGAATAAAATCCAGGCCGCCAAGATGGGGGTAACTGCTGGTAAATTCCTGTAGCTGCTCCTCACAACAGATTTTCTTTACTGTGGCAGAAACCAATTTTCGCGTGGTTTTTTGTGGTGCCGCGCTGTACCAGGCGTTTTTCTGCAAAAGAGTCTCAAGATGAATCATGCCGCAACCACCTCTGTCATTATGCTGGCAATTTTTGGAGTCCGATACCAATGTAAAAGATCTAAATTGCCATCCTGTTGTTCTACAACCGCACTCATAGAGTCGACCCAATCACCACAATTCGCATAGGTCACAGCATCCCCACACACTGTTTTATTTCTAAGGGCAGGCCTATGGATATGGCCACAAATAACACCATCGAATCCCCGCGATATCGCTTCACGGGTGGCGACATCCTCAAAATCACTCATCATTTGTCGAGCGGCACCCACACGATTTTTTATTTGGCTGGCCAGCGACCACCAAGGCTTGTTAAACCGATTGCGCCAATAATTGATCCAGCGATTAAAGCGCAGCATCAGGTAATAACTACGATCGCCGATATGGTAACTGATTGGATTTATTTTAATTCGGTGTTCAAACTGATCGCCGTGGGTTACCCAAAAGCGGCGCCCATTGGAAGCGGTGTGGATATAGTCTTTTTCAATTCGGATATTGCCGAGCCGCTTTCCGGCCCAGCTGCGCATTGGAGCGTCGTGATTTCCAGGAATATAAATGACTTCAGGCGTCAGGCTACTTAATTCGGAAAGCATTTCCAGTAGCAGCGAAGAGGCCTGGCACCATGTACCCCGTCCTTGAGCGAGTGCCTGCATATCAAAAATATCCCCAACCAGATAGACCGTATCGGCGCGATTCTGAGCCAGAAAATCTGCAAGTCGATGGGGCTCACTGTCTCTGCTGCCCAAATGGACATCGGAAATCCACAGTGCGCGATAGCGATTGCTCATAGCAAAGTTCCAGTCTGTACCAGTTATCAACCCATAAAAATCAGGACAGATACGCGGCAAAAATATAGGTCGTCGCTTGAGCTAACTTGAGAAAAATCGATAAATCCGTATTTGCTCTCTTGCTAGCAAATTGAGATCAACTAAATACAGAACGGCGTTGATCGTCAGCGCAACCACTTTGCAGCGATTTGATGACAGTCAGGAGGATTTTTATTGAAGCTTATATTGCAGAGGAAAAAAAGGTGCAGCGGATGATTTTGGCGCTAAAAACCGGGCATAGAGCCCGGCCTGATTCAGAGTAAAAATAAAGCTTACTCTGTGTCCTGGGGATGACGGATAGGCGGGGCAAAAGGAAACTTGGCAACTTTGTCACCCTTTACTTCAACAATCTTGCCGGTGCCCTCTTTTTCCACTTCATCGATACGCACGATGCTGTGCATCGGAATATAGGAACGGGTTACCGAAGCAAATTCGGTTTTCAGCTTTTCCTCACTGGGATCGACCACAAGCTGAGCCTTTTCCCCAAATACAAACTCCTCCACCTCGATAAAGCCGTACATATCACTTTGATAGATGGCCCGAGCGTAGAGTTCGTACACTTGGTTTTGATTGTGGAAAATAACTTTATAAATCGGGTTGGCCATAAGTCTCTCAGGATGGGGATGACCCCGAAGCTCAAATTGATCAAAGAACGGGCAAAGCCCGAAAAAGCGCGCAAGAATAGCACAGGTTCGCAACAGCTAATATAGCCATCTATGCAGTGCCGGGTCGTATCGCTATAATGCCCCACCCTAATTGTTGACCAGTTTTTAACCAGGCGCGATATGTCCGAAACATCGGTGAAAAAGCTATATATTAAGACCCACGGCTGCCAAATGAATGAGTACGATTCCGCGAGGATGCGCGATCTGCTCGGCGAGTCCCACGACATGGTACCTACCGACGATCCCGACGAGGCGGATGTACTATTGGTCAACACCTGTTCTATCCGCGAGAAAGCCCAGGAAAAGCTGTTCCACCAGCTGGGCCGTTGGAAGCACCTGAAGGAAAAAAATCCCGACCTGGTGATTGGTGTTGGCGGCTGTGTAGCCAGTCAGGAAGGCGAGGCGATTGCCAAGCGCGCGCCCCATGTAGACTTGATCTTTGGCCCCCAGACCCTGCATCGCCTGCCGGAGATGATGGAGACCAAGGAGCAAAAAAGCGGCGCAGTTATCGTCGATGTGAGCTTCCCGGAGATCGAGAAGTTTGATCGCCTGCCCCAGCCAGAGGCCGACGGCGCCACCGCATTTGTCTCTATTATGGAAGGCTGCTCCAAGTACTGTACTTTCTGCGTAGTTCCCTACACCCGTGGCGAAGAAGTCAGCCGCCCTGTGGCCGATGTACTCGAAGAGATCGCCCACCTGGCAGACCAGGGTGTCCGCGAGGTAAACCTGCTTGGGCAAAACGTAAACGCCTACCGCGCTACGGGAGAAGATGGCCACGAAGTGGATTTCGCCGAGCTGATCACCTATGTGGCAGCGATTGATGGCATCGACCGTATCCGCTATACCACCTCTCACCCGGTAGAGTTCTCCGATGCGCTGATCGATGTCTACGGACAGGTACCAGAACTGGTTAGTCACCTTCATTTGCCCGTACAGAGTGGCTCCGACCGCATTCTGATGGCAATGAAACGCGGCCACACCGCCCTGGAGTACAAATCCAAGATCCGCCGCTTGAAGAAAATTCGCCCGGATATCTGCCTGTCTTCAGACTTTATTATCGGCTTCCCCGGCGAAACTGACAGGGACTTTGAAGCGACCATGAACCTGATCCAGGACGTGGGCTTCGATATATCCTTCAGCTTTATATACTCCCCTCGCCCAGGCACTCCGGCTGCCGACTTGGCCGATGACACGCCGGAAGAGCTGAAAAAGCAGCGCCTACAGCTGCTGCAAGCGCGGATTAACCAGCAGGCTGCAGCTATTGCACGCCGCATGGTTGGCAACACCGAGCGTGTGCTGGTAACCGGCGTTTCCAAAAAGGACCCCGGACAGCTGCAAGGCCGCACCGAGAACAACCGGGTAGTCAACTTCCGTGCGGACGACCTCGCCCTGATCGGTAAATTTGCCGATGTTGTGATTGAAGAGGCCCTGCCAAACTCCCTGCGCGGTACTTTTGTCACATCTGAGCTGGAAGAAGACCTGTTCTAAGACTTTGTGATTACCTCAAATAGCGGCAAGATGTACTTCGAAAGCACATCCTGCCGCCAAATTAGGCTCAACTTACCCCCCAAATTACGCCCCGTAATTAAAATCAGGTAAAGTTAGAACCTATTTGTAGGAATCACCTCTTTCCCCTTTAGGGAAAATGGGTATACCCTAGCAATATAACCCCTGGATTAAAGGTGCCGGAAACCAATTTGGAAACACAAACCCTCGCTCACAGCATCACTCTCGAGCCCAACGACGCACGCCGTCTCGCCAATCTCTGCGGTCAGTTCGACCAACACCTACGCCAAATAGAACAGCGCCTGGATATCGAAATTCGAAATCGCGGCAACCAGTTTTCATTTTTTGGCGATGCCAAATCGGCGCGTGCCGCTGGCGAACTACTCAGTAGGCTCTACAAGGAAACCGGTACCAAGGACTATCTCACTCCAGATGAGATTCACCTGGCTCTGCAGCAAGCGGGGGTTGAAGAGCTCACCGGCCAGGATGGTAGCGGTGACTCCAGCGAAGCTGACCAAGTAGTACTGATTCGCACTAAGAAGTGCTCGGTACGCCCCAGAGGGCTCAATCAGCGTAAATACGTTCGCGCTGTGCAGACCAATGATATCAATTTCGGTATCGGACCCGCCGGTACCGGTAAAACCTACCTGGCAGTAGCCTGTGCTGTGGAGTCTCTGCTCAAGGATGAAGTTGAGCGAATCCTCCTGGTCCGCCCCGCCGTTGAAGCCGGCGAGAAATTGGGCTTCCTGCCCGGTGACTTGAGCCAAAAGGTAGACCCTTACCTCCGCCCGCTCTACGACGCCCTCTACGAAATGCTCGGTTTTGAGACTGTTGGCAAGCTGATCGAGCGCAACGTTATCGAAGTAGCTCCCCTTGCCTATATGCGCGGGCGCACCCTAAATAACGCCTTTGTTATTCTCGATGAGAGCCAAAATACCACCCGCGAGCAGATGAAAATGTTCCTCACGCGGATTGGCTTTGGCTCCACCGCCGTAATTACCGGTGACCCCAGCCAGGTCGACCTGCCCCGCGGCCAAGCTTCCGGTTTGCGCCATGCTGTTGGAGTACTGGGGCGAGTTAATGGAATCAGCTTTACCCACTTTGGAGCCAAGGATGTGGTTCGCCACCCCCTCGTACAGCGCATTGTGGAGGCCTACGATATTCATGAAGCTGAGCTGGAAATGGCCTCGGCAGATCGAATTTCCAATAAAGCCGATGAGAATGCCGCTTAGAGTCCGCACCTGAGTTATGACTGATTTAATACTCGATGTGCAGCGGGTCAGCCGCTGCCACGACATCCCTTCCGATGAGGCTATCAGCAACTGGGTATCCAAGGCTTTGACCGGCCACCGCAACGAAGCGGAACTGTCGGTGCGAATCGTGGACGAAAGTGAGAGCCAGGAACTTAATCACCAGTACCGAGGCAAGGATAAACCCACTAATGTTTTATCCTTCCCTACCGATTTCCCTGCGGAGCTGGATCTCCCAATGCTTGGAGATCTTGTGATCTGTGCCCCAGTAGTTGAACTGGAAGCGGAGCAACAGAGCAAATCACTATCGGCGCACTGGGCACATATGGTGGTCCATGGCACACTGCACCTTCTAGGTTATGACCATATCGAAGATGCAGACGCTCAGGTTATGGAAAGCCTGGAAACGAAGTTGCTCGCCAACCTCGGCATTGCAGACCCCTACGCCCCACAGGATGAAGTGGGATGATAGCCGCTGTACCACCGAAGTAATGGCAAACTGCTACTGAATTTTATCTACAAACGAGAGAACCCCGGAGCATGGCCACTTCCATGACCACAGACGAGCCCCCAAGTAGTCACTCAGCGAGCAAATCCCGCGCGAGTGAAAAAAGTTGGCTGGAAAAGCTGTTCAGCGCCTTTTCAGCTGAACCCAAGTCTCGCGACGAATTATTGGACATCATTAAGGACGCCGCTGAAAATCAGCTGGTAGATGCTGAAGCGCTCTCTATTATCGAAGGCGCACTAGACGTTTCCAGCCAGCAAGTCCGCGAGATTATGATTCCACGCTCGCAAATGGTTGTGGTAGGCCTTCACGATAAGCCGGAAGAGTTCCTCCCCAAAATTATTGATTCGGGTCACTCCCGATTCCCTGTCGTCGGCGAAAGTGTCGATGATATACGCGGAATATTGCTCGCCAAAGACCTGCTCCCCCTCCTGTTGAAAGGTTTCGACGGATTTCAGCTCGAAGACCTGATCCGCCCCGCCAATATTATTCCCGAGAGCAAGCGCCTCAATATCCTGCTGCGCGAGTTCCGTGAGAACCGCTACCATATGGCGGTCGTGATAGACGAGTACGGCGGTGTATCCGGTGTTGTAACTATCGAAGATATCCTCGAGGAAATTGTCGGTGAAATCGAAGACGAGACCGACGAGGAAGAAGCGGATAGCTATATCCGTAAAGTTGGGGAAAACGATTTTATCGTTAAAGCTCTGACTCCCATTGAAGAGTTCAATGAATTTTTCGAGAGCGCCTTTAGTGATGAAGAATTCGACACTGTCGGCGGTCTTATTATGCAGTCATTCGGCCATTTGCCGGGCCGTGACGAAGTCACCCGACTCGGTGATTTTATGTTCCGGGTACTCTATGCAGACAGCCGCCAGATACACCTTTTGCGGGTTGCCCATATGCGCAAACCGCCAGAAGAAGACAGCTGAGTACCGCTCATTACTGCAAGCCTTAACACACTGATACCCTGAGCGAACGGGGTATCCTGACAACAACTTTATGCGCAGATTATTTTCTCCTCTCGCCAGCGTTGTAGCTGGCGGGTTGATGACACTTTCATTTGCCCCATTTAACTATTGGGTATGCGGCCTGCTGTCCCTGACACTATTCGCCTGGATTCTGCTCTCTGCAGCCAAAGGGCAGGTGCTACCGGGTCGCAAAAGCTTCTGGCTCGCCCTCTGCTATGGATTGGGCCTCTTCGCCAGCGGGGCTTCCTGGGTCTACGTTTCGATTACAAATTTTGGCAACTCATCGGTGCCATTAGGACTGGCCCTCACCGGAAGCTTCGTCGCTATTATGGCGCTGCTGTTAGCCGCGCCCTTCTTCATTCTGGGCCGCTTCACAGATAATAAATTCAGCTTCGCTCTGGCTTTTGCCGCATTGTGGTTTATCAGTGAATGGCTGCGCAGCTGGGCCTTTACCGGTTTCCCCTGGCTCTTCGCCGGCTATGGCCATACAGAAACCTGGCTAGCGGGCTGGGCGCCGATTTTGAGTGTCTACGGCATAGGCCTGCTATTGGCATTTACCGGCGCAGCGCTGGCCCTGGGTGTCAGTGGCCGCCTATCCCCGCTCAAGCGACACAGCCATATCATTCTACTCACTGCGGCACTGGCCCCCTGGCCAATAGGAGCTGCCCTCTCCCAAGTCGAGTGGACCTCCGCAAAAGGTCCTCTTATCAGCGTTGGGCTGGTGCAGGCTAATATTCCTCAGGAAAAGAAGTGGTTGCCAGAGTTTCGCGGGGAAACTATCAGTCGCTACCAGGAGGGTACTCGCGCCCTTAGCGACCAGGATGTAGACGTTATTATCTGGCCTGAAGCCGCCCTGCCCATGCTCTACGGGCAAGCCCCCAACCTTATGCAAGCGCTGCAACGCAATGCTGAAACTACCAACATCGATTTGATCACCGGTATTCTCTATGACACCCGGGGTTCGGCACAGGAGGAGCGGAGTATTCACAACTCCGCCGCAGTTTTTGGCCAGAGCCCCAGCGTGTATCACAAGCGCCACCTGGTCCCCTTTGGTGAGTATGTACCTCTGGAGGATTTTATTCGGGGCACTATCGAGTTTTTTAATCTCCCCACTTCCTTTATCCGCTCAGGCCCGGACGAACAATCACCACTCAATGCTGCTGGTGCAAGCTGGGCGCCGCTTATCTGCTATGAGGTTGTCTATCCCAGGCTGGTTGCCGACTCAGCACTGTCTTCCCAGGTTTTGCTGACCATTAGCAATGATGCATGGTTCGGGACCTCTATTGGCCCCCTACAACATATGCAAATGGCGCAGATGCGCGCTTTGGAAACTGGTCGCTACCTGGTGAGAGGGACAAATACTGGTGTGACGGCAATTGTGGACCCCAAGGGGAAGGTTATTAAAAAACTCCCCCAATTCGAGCGCGCGAATATGACCGGGGATATCAGAGCGATGAGTGGCGCCACCCCGTTTATGCTAGCCGGCATCTCATTGGTATTTGCCTTGGCGCTCCCAATGCTGGCCCTGGCCCTGTTTTTACGCCGTAGGGTGGAACCCCAATCCAACTCCCCTCTCAGTGGCGAGCTACCCGATTAAAACAAGCCCCGCGGCCACTCCCTGCCGGGGTGGCCATCGGTAAGCTACCGCCACTGAATATCACTGCTATGCTCCATTCAATTTTCTAGCGAATATAAGGCAAGGTGATTCCCCATGCATTGCTTGATTAGCGGTGGCACCGGGCTTATAGGCAGACTCTTTTGTCGGCGCTGGCTGGAGCGAGGCAATACTATTACGGTATTAAGCCGACATCCGGACAGGGTTCGAAACTTATGTGGCGAATCAGCCAACGCCTGCCGCGATCCCGCAGAGGTAAACCAGCCCGTAGATGTTATTGTGAACCTTGCCGGGGCCCCCATCTCCCGTCGCTGGACAGAAAAATATCGCACTGAGATTCGCAGTTCACGCCTGGACACAACAGAGAAGCTGGTTCGCTGGACCCTGGGCCAAAGAGACAAGCCATCCTACTTCTTGTCCGGCTCCGCAATCGGCTATTACGGCAATCGCGGAGGGGAGTTACTGAAAGAAGACAGCGCTCCAGGAGGGGGCTTTGCCGCACAGCTGTGTCGGGACTGGGAGGCCGCCACGCTCCCGCTGCAGCACTCTGGCGTTAAGGTAGGCATTATCCGCACAGCTATCGTTCTTTCCATGCGCGGTGGCGCCCTTCCCCAAATGCTGCCACCATTTCGGCTCGGGCTTGGCGGCCCCATGGGCTCGGGCGAGCACTGGATGAGCTGGATTCACGAAGAAGACGAAGTCGGGCTGATATTACACGCCATCGACAATCAACTTTGCCGTCCATTTAACGGAAGTGCACCGGAACCTGTAACCAACAACAGCTTTGCCCGAATCCTGGCCAAAGAGCTGCATCGCCCGGCGTTTTTACGCTCACCGGCCTGGGCTTTAAAGATAGCTTTTGGAGAGATGGCTGATGAGTTACTGCTAGCCAGTGATAGGGTCGAGCCCTGTACAGCACTGGAAACCGGCTATACCTTCCAATTCCCAACTCTGGAGCAAGCCCTCTCAGACCTGCTCAAGGGTGACGGCGCTACCACTAAAGCCAGCGCCTGAACAAATGAATTTAAGCGGCGGCCATATCGCTTTCGAGTGCCTGGGCTAAGTAGCGTCGGCTAGATTCACTGGTCACCAGGTCGCCATGGCACTCCATTGGCGCAGACCCCACCCACTGGGCATGCCAGCGATACCAGTGGGACTCCTCGGCTTTTGAACGCAGCTCGATAAACTCCACTTCGGCGGGAGCAAAACCGAACTCCCGGACTATCTGCCCGGCAAAGGTCTCAAAATTTTTACTGAGTTGGGCGCCGCTATCGCCACCGGCACACAGAAAAACCAGTGTGCGGCCATCTTGCTCAACCCGCTTGAAGCCAATCCAAACAGCCCGGTTTAACCGGTTATGTAACTGTATCGGAGAGAAAGAAAGTGGGATGCCCTTCATCATAAGGTTATCTCGATTATTGTTATGTTTCTTATCCACAGCCGCTACTCCATATAAAAAGGTAATCAATGGGTATGTCCTGTGGCGCCAGTCATCCTAAGCCCGGTACAACTAGCAATCAAGAGCTCTCAAACATTTGGGCTCGACGCCTGATCCCTCAAATCCTGTAGGCCTCTGAGATTACATTTATCAAAAAGTTCCTTATCCATCTTCAACATTTTCTGATGGACGGTAGCGAACTCCACCGATACCAGGTCCGTGCCAGTATTTCCCGCCAGTAGACCTGGGTCCTCAGCTGGGAGACAGCATTGGGCAGCCAGCGCCCCACACCTGTTTGAGCGCGGGGCATCAACTCTCCGGCACTCCCAACCGGCAGGGGCTGTACCTCTAAGCCAGCGCGGGAAAAAACTTCCGCTGCGCGAGGCATATGCCACCAGTGAGTGGCCAAAAAAACCGACCTCACGTTAGCACTGTGCAAAATATCAGCACTATTTACTGCATTCTCTGCAGTAGTACGACTGCAATCTTCACGCCAAGTGACCGGAGTGGAAAACTCCTCCTCCAACAACGCAGCCATTAAATCAGACTCTGCCAGCCGCTCTCCGCTGTGAACCCGACCGCCAGATACAAGAATCGGTAACTCTTCTGGTGCTTGCTCGACAGCACCGGCAACTCTTTCGAGGCTCGCCGCAGAGAGTCTCTCCCTATTCGAATACCTGTCGCGATAACGCCCTGCACCAAGGATCACAACAGCCTCAGGCCTTATATGGGGTTGATAAGGTACCTTGCCCAATCGATCCCCAAGCCAGGATGAGAATGCCGGGGTCGCCCCTAACCAAAGCACACAAAAGGAAATCACAGCCAAGGGTAGAGAGCATCTCTCAAGCAGGGACCCGGATGAAGAGAATCGCAAAAGGAATGCAACTAGCAGCCCCAACAATGGGGCTGCTGGAGGCATCAGAAGCGTGGCCGCCGCCGTATAGAGCCCATTCAATACTCGAGACCACCCTCAATCTGGCGAAAGCACCCATAACCACACCGGTGGCAGGGAGTGATCTGGGTATTTGCCGGTGGCATAGCTCGGTATCCACAGCCCAAACACTGCAACTCCTCATCCGGCCCTACAAACTCGCCGGCCAAAGCCCAGGGCTTGCCCTCTTTGATGCATCGCATTAAGTTTGGCCAGGCGGTTTCTGTGGGGTCCGCCGCATCCAGCAGCCAATCACCGCTGCGCTCCTCCAGGGTCTTCAATTCCCCACCTAGTCCCCGGATATAGTCAGCAGCCCGATGCAGGTCATCTTTCAGCCAAGCGCGCAAAAATGCCATCTTATTGGCGGTGAGATTCTCAACAGCCAGCTCACCTTCGACCAAATCTTCAAAGTCTTCGCGAAACTCATTAATCAGATCGTCCTTCGGCGGCAACTTTGGTTCCTTCGTCACGGTATCCCTCCTATAATCCCGCGTTTACGCATCGTAAAAGATGCACTGGGAGCGAAACTTGATCGCGATCAATCTTTACCGATTGACAAGCGTTCACATCCCCCAATAAACACTGAACAGTTTCCCGCAAATTTTGATCACAGAGTATAGGTCCCGAATCGATGGAAGAGCAGTACAACCCCTCCGCAGTCGAAGCTTCCGCCCAGGAATTCTGGGAGGCCGAGAAGAGCTTTGAAGTAAAGGAAGACGCCGGCAGGGAAAAGTTCTACTGCCTATCCATGTTCCCCTACCCCAGCGGCAAGCTACACATGGGGCATGTGCGCAATTACACCATTACCGATGTAATTACTCGCTATCAGCGCATGCAGGGCAAGAACGTGTTGCACCCGATGGGCTGGGATGCTTTCGGTCTGCCTGCAGAGAATGCGGCCATCCAGAACAAGACCGCTCCAGCCAAATGGACCTATGCCAATATCGAGTACATGAAAGGCCAGCTCAAGGCCCTGGGTTTTGGCTTTGACTGGTCCCGCGAACTGGCCACCTGCCAGCCCACCTACTACCGCTGGGAGCAGTGGTTCTTCACCCGCCTCTACGAAAAAGGCCTGGTCTACAAGAAGAACTCTGCAGTGAACTGGTGCCCCCACGACCAGACCGTACTGGCCAATGAGCAGGTCGAAGATGGCGCCTGCTGGCGCTGTGGCACCACCGTTGAGCGCCGCGAGCTGGCCCAGTGGTTTATCAAGATCACCGATTATGCCGAAGAGCTGCTCGAAGACCTGGACAAACTGCCCGAGTGGCCCGAGCAGGTGCGCACCATGCAGCGCAACTGGATCGGCAAGAGCCGGGGAGTAGAGCTGAGCTTTGCCCTGCCCAAGCCTATTGCGGGCATAGACCACTTCGATGTGTATACCACCCGTCCGGATACACTGATGGGCGTTACCTATGTTTCCCTCGCCGCCGAGCACCCCATCGCTCTGGAACTTGCCGAGTCCAACCCCGAACTCAAAACTTTTATCGCCGAGTGCAAAAAGCAGTCCCTATCCGAAGCCGATATGGCCACGATGGACAAGAAAGGCATGGATACCGGGCTCAAGGCGATTCACCCCATCAGTGGTGAAGAAGTCTCCGTATGGGTGGCTAACTATGTACTGATGGATTACGGCTCAGGCGCGGTGATGGCAGTACCGGCACACGACCAGCGCGATTGGGAATTTGCGCAAAAATACCAGCTGCCCGTTATCCAGGTTATCGAGGCTGCCGACGGCGAGTCTATCGATTTGGAGAAAGAGGCCTATACAGAGAAAGGCAAATTGGTGAATTCCGGCAGTTTTGACGGCCTGGATTTTGATAGCGCCTTTACTGCGATCTCCGAAGCGCTGATTGCTGCTGGTAAGGGTCGGGTTAAAACCAACTACCGCCTGCGCGACTGGGGTGTATCCCGCCAACGCTACTGGGGTGCGCCCATCCCCATGTTCAACCTGGCCGACGGTGGAGAAATACCAGTACCCGCAGACAAGCTGCCGATCCTGTTGCCGGAAGATGTCGAGCTCGACGGCGTTCAATCACCTATTAAAGCCGATCCCGAATGGCGTAAAGACGAACTCAACGGCACTCCCGTAGAGCGTGAAACCGATACCTTCGACACCTTTATGGAGTCTAGCTGGTACTACGCCCGTTATACCTGTCCCGATTTTGAAGAGGGCATGCTGGACCCTGACCGCGCCAACTACTGGCTGCCAGTGGACCAGTATGTCGGCGGTATTGAACATGCCATCTTGCACCTTCTCTATGCACGCTTCTTCCACAAGCTGATGCGGGATGAGGGCCTGGTCAATAGCGATGAACCCTTCAAGCAGCTGCTGTGTCAGGGCATGGTGTTAGCCGAATCCTTCTACAAGGAAGAACACGGCCACAAGACCTGGATCAACCCCGCCGATGTGGACGTTGAGCGCGATGACAAGGGCAAGCCGACCAAAGCGATTGAGCGAGCCACCGGCGAAGAGATTATTGCCGGCGGCGTGGTAAAGATGTCCAAGTCCAAGAACAATGGCATAGACCCTCACGCTGCGGTTGAGGAGTACGGTGCCGATACCGTTCGCCTATTCACCATGTTTGCCGCCCCTCCGGAGCAGACTTTGGAGTGGCACGATGCCGGTGTGGAAGGTGCCAGCCGCTTCCTGCGTAAGCTCTGGAAGACCGTTCACGTCCATATTGCAGCGGGCTCCAGTGAAGCACAGATCGACCAGCAGTCCCTCAATGACAAGCAACAGCAGCTGCGCCGCAAAACCCACGAAACCATCCAAAAAGTGGGGGATGACTATGGCCGCCGCCAGACCTTTAATACCGCTATCGCAGCAGTAATGGAATTGCTCAATGAAGTCGGCAAGCTGGCAGATCGCAACAGTGATCAAGGACTGGCTGTAGAGAGAGAAGCCCTACAGACCGCCGTCTTGCTGTTGGCTCCGGTTACTCCTCATATCTGTCACCAATTGTGGCAGGTTCTCGGGAATACCAGTGCCCTAATCGATTCTCCTTGGCCACTGGCAGATGAAAAAGCACTGGTGCGCACCTCGATTACTTTGGTCGTCCAGGTCAATGGCAAGGTACGCGCAAAACTGGATGCGCCTGCTGATGCAGACAAAGAGAGCCTGGAAAAACTCGCCCTCGCCGATGAGAACGTTCAGAAATTTATCGGTGAAGCTACGGTGCGCAAAGTAATCGTCGTACCTGGCAAGCTGGTTAATATTGTCGCCAAGTAAAGACCCGCAATATGATGCCGGGAGTTTCACTCCCGGCTCACTTAAGTCAGCTCGCTGTAGCCGACAAGACCAAGGCAAGTAGTTTATGAAAACAATCGCAATTCGAGCCTTTATTTTTCTTCTCGCTATCACTATTGCCGGTTGCGGCTGGCATCTAAGAGGCGCCCCTAAGAATTTTCCTCCCGGTAGTACACTCTATATATCCACAGTAGACCCTCGCAGTGATATCGCAGATCAATTAACTCGACTGCTCAATAATGCGGGTGTGCCTATGGCGGAATCACCTGCAGAAGCTGACTATACACTCATCATTCACCAGGAAACCGAGAGAAAACTAACCGTAGCTGTAGACTCTGAAGGGCGAGCATCTGAATACGAATTAATTACCAGTGCAATCTATAGCGTACGCACAGCTTCAGGCCAAGTCCTCCTAAATAAAGCACAGGCAGATGTTTACCGCACCTTGGAGTGGGATGTCGATGAAATTGTCAGTAAAAGTGAAGAGGAAAATACCTTGCGCGCGGAGATGCAGCGGGAGCTTATTGGGCGCATTATCGATCGCTTACGGCGTATCGATGTGAATGCTTCATTAGAAGAAAAGAGCTACTAGGTTAGTTTTATTAATGCGCGTTAACCCCCATCAATTATCGCAAAATCTAAAAAAGGGCCTATCGCCAATTTTTATTATCACTGGTGATGAGCCCTTAATAGTACAAGAGTGCTGCGATTTAGTCCGCTCAACAGCGAAAAAGCACGGTTTCACCGAGCGAGAACTTATTCACGCAGAGCATAATTTTGACTGGAACACGCTGGTTGCTTCAGCCGGAAATATGTCTCTTTTCGCAGAAAAAAAACTTGTCGAGCTGCGTTTACCCGGAGGTAAACCCGGGGATAAGGGCAGTAAAGCCCTGCAAGAGTTTGCTTCAATGGCGAGTGAAGATCTTTTGCTTTTACTGGTATTACCGAAACTTGATAAATCGCAACTCAACAGCAAATGGGTCAAAGTCCTAGAACAATCAGGAGTACTGGTTCAGGTATGGCCTGTGACGATTCAGGAAATGCCCCGCTGGATCAACCAGCGCCTTGCATCTGCAGGCCTCTCAGCTGAACCAGAAGCAATACAAATCCTGGCAGAAAGAGTAGAGGGCAACTTACTTGCCGCAAGCCAGGAGATAGAAAAACTTAAGCTTTCCAGCCCCGGGCAAGAAATCACCCGGGAAATGATGGAGCATAGTGTTACCAGCTCCGCCCGTTACAGTGTTTTTGACCTAATTGACACAGCACTCTCTGGCAACTCAGCCAAAGCAGTCAAAACACTCGACGGATTGAGGGTCGAAGGTATTGAACCACCCATTGTACTTTGGGCAATAGCAAGAGAAATTCGCACTCTTCTCGACATTATGGAAAAACTTGATCAAGGCCAACCTCTAGCGAGATTGGTTCGGCTGCAAAAGCGACAGCCATTGGTCCAAGGAGCCCTACACAGACTTAATAAGAAGCAACTGGAAAGCTTATTAATTCGCGCTCGAGCTATAGATAGCTCTATTAAAGGTGGTAGTGGGCAGCAATCTCCATGGACAGGGCTATTAGAGCTGACTCTCAATTTTTGCGGGCAGAGAACCATTTAGTCAATCTGCTCTTAGATAAGGATTAGCTTCTACCTTTATATAAAAAAACCGCCCAATAGGGCGGTTTCTTCATACCTGAAACTCTTCAGAATCAGTTCTGAGTGATGGTGGCAACGTTGCTTGCACCAACCTGCTCAATGCTAGCCATATTATATGCACTGTTCTGGCTAACAGTGGCAACATTTTCATAGCCACCCTGTCCAACGTGAGCGGAATGCTCGTAGCCAGTTTGGGCCACAGTAATCAGGTTATCGCCGCCAAAGTCTTGGTGAACTTCTGCCAGGTTCAACTCACCCGCTTGATCAATATCTACGATATTTGCAACACCAGCACTGTAACCATAGGCGTAGTTGCTGTTGCCTGTCTGATCAATATTTGCCAGGTTAGCATCGCCATACTGACCAAAGTCAGCACTATTCATGTCACCGGTTTGTACAAGGTTAGCGGTATTGTCATTGCCAAATTGAGCCATAGCACCAAAGTTATTGGTCTCATTCTGGGTGATATTGGCAACGTTGTTAACACCGGATTGGTAACCGAAAGCAGCGTTAGCATCACCTTGCTGCAGGATAGTCGCAGTGTTGCTGAGGCCGGATTGAGACAGGTCGAGCAGGTTAATATCACCACTCTGCATCAGGTTTGCAGTGTTCTCAGCACCTGACTGAAAAACAGTACCTACGTTGAAGTCACCTACCTGACCACCAACAAAACCATCAAATGAGGAGTACCAGGTGCTGTTCCAAACACCGTTATTGTCTCCAACCTGGGTGCTGACGAAGTAGTTACCGTCACCTTCCTGTTGCAGAACGCCCATGTTGTCGCTGCCGTCTTGATACATGTCGGCATAGTTAAAGTTAGAGTCGGTATACTGATCCAAATGAATCATATTTTCACTACCAAACTGCGCAGCGTAGGCACTATTGTAGGAACCGGTCCACTGGTGGATAGTTCCATTGTTACCTTCCCCATCCTGGTAGGTCAAAGCTTCACTGCCCATTTGGCTGGACTGACTGGTGTAAGCAGCATTACGGTCACCGAGTTGGGTCTGATCAATGTAGTTATCATCAGCATAATCCTGAGCTGCAACAGCTACGTTATCATTACCCTCCTGCCACTGATAGGCAGCATTATTGTTAGCCTCATATACTTGGGATACATTTGCAGAGTTATTTTCGCCGAGCTGAACCTGATCACCGTAGTTATTATCAGCTACAGCCTGACCTGCGCCAGCAATCAAAGCAATAGCAGCAGCAAGTGTAATCTTTTTCATTTATCAATCTCCCTCAGAATAAAATTATAAATACAAGTAAAATAGTGCAATGCCTTAATCGTACTGCACCAGTTGCACCGCATGGTCGTCACCGAACTGCGCGACATAACCAAACAATCCATCACCATTTTGAATAATGTTTGCAGAATTTCCGTAACCAACCTGGCTAATTAAAGCCACATTATCTACGCCATTCTGTATCGCTGTAGCTTGGTTGTAGGCTCCTGACTGCGATATCGCAGCATAATTAGAATCGCCTGTTTGTTGCACCAACGCTGCATTGGAGCCACCCTCCTGGATCAGGACAGCCTGGTTGTAAAGACCAGACTGGGTAACTTCAGCAAGGTTGTAATCACCTACTTGTGAAACCTGGGCCAAGTTACCCGTAATTGAATCTTTTCTTAACAAAAGAAGATCCAGAGCACCCTGCCCCGCAGACAATTCATTGTGGTCATCTAAATCAGAAGCCCAGCACACCGAAAGCGGTAAAACCAGAAACAGAAATAAAATTGCCGTTACTCGTTTAGCTGTAGCAATCACCAACCACCTCTCCAATAAGAACGGTTAACAACTATAAGAAACAACATGGACACTATAGGTAAAAAAAAATATATCTTAAATCAGAAGAAAGATTACATTTAACCGGAAAGAATAAGAAGAACGTAAAACTTTTGTATTAAGGTAGTGATTTAAATCAAAACACACAAAAAATAAAACAGTTCAATTCCACCAAATTACACACACAAACATGAAAATACATAGATATAATTTAATAAAATTCCATTTCGCTAAATTACATATACATCTAAATGAACATGCCAATAAAATTTAATATCCGCTAAAGATTTATAATATTTTTACTGGTGTCGCAGAATATTCACTGAGGACAGACATAGGGTATTGGCTATTATCTTCCAATGCCCACAAATTAGCATTAACTCCCTGGGATATAAGATGAATTACCGCCGACTCTATCGCAGAAAGAACACATAATTGAGCTGGATCGTTCGTGGTCATCCCAGCCTCTATTTCAAGTAAGCGCTTATATTCCACAAAAGTGTAAACATCGCCTTGAACTTGCCTCGACAAGATTTTCTTGCTCGTTAAAACACTACTTAGAACTCGTCCACTTCGGACATCTACCGCACGCAGGTTTACAGTAACCTCATCTACACGATATTGTTCAGAAATACCGATACCGAAGTAACGTGCCCCCGCACCCCCTGTTTTGATGTTTGTATCGTAACCGACTATCCCACCCTCCAACATAATATTGGCTGACATAAGAGAAGGCAGATCGAATACAGGACTGGCAGGATTGTCCTGTTCTTTCAGTGCAGCTCTAATTATTTTTCTTTCGGTTAAGAGGTTTTGTAAACCCTCCCGCTCAAGAGTCACAAACCATCCAGATTCATTTAGAACCTGAACCAGCATAGCTGCAGCCCCTTGAGTCACTGCGGTCGAGAATGAGCTGGAGGGCGCTGGCCGATATTGTCCAGTTTGATCACTAAAACCGTACACTGCTGCAACTATTTTCCCTCTAGGAGCAGGCAAACTGACTAAGTCAGAATAGGTGCTCATTCTATCCGTCAAAGTTGCCTTTTGTTGTCCAGGGCCGAACAACGCCTCCTTAACAGAACTACACCCACTAATGCTAAAAATAATAATTAGAATAAATATTCTCGATAACATCGCACCACCCCACAAAACCTAAGCTTGCAAATATAATTTTATTAGTTGCTTGGATTAAGACCTACAACTACAATTTCAGATATCTCACCCGTAACAGCATCGGTAATGGTGATCGTCAATTCACCATCAATATCAACAATATTTACGATATAGTCATCAGTTACCAAAGTGCCGTCATTACCATTTCCCACATCTGTTAGTAGCTGTGAGAGCAAACGGGATTCTAACGTGTCAGTAAATCTATCCAGGGAAGAAGAGTCAGAGTACGGCGAATCCTTAGCATCAGGATCTTTTTTACTGTTCTGTGCACTAGCATTATTCAGTAAATAATTACCATTAAGAGGATTGCCCCCAAACGATGGATTCACAGGCGTGTACACCAGTTCTGTTGCAAACACCGAGCCAGAAAACAATAAAAAAGCCGTTGTGAATAAAAATTTCATTATATTTCATCCCCCGCCAAATCAACATTTTGAGATAAAAGATCCTGCAACCGTTGCTGCCGCACATTATTATTTATTTGCGAAGCAGCCTGCTCGACAATTGCACCGAACTTTCTCCGCCCAGGATAAATGACAGTTTTAAAGACTTGCTTGCTATCAAAGGTTACCCAAACAACACTGCCCCACCTTGCCGAAGGCCTTTCATGCACGGTCAGGTTGTAGTCGAATCCTGTCAAATTAGTTGTTATATAAATTGATAGCGATCTAGCGAACTCATGACCTATACCGCTTACCGTATTATCAATTACCAATCCAGTAAGCAGGGATTCCTCAGAGCTTTGATCACTTGTTTCTTGAGCGTGACTTTTGTGAACGATACACGAAAGCGCAACTGTTAACACAGTTGCGCACAAAAATATTGATTTCATAATATTACAAGTTTTGACTGGCCCAACTACTTGCTTCTAACCGGTTCTTACAGCCTATTTTTCTATAGATTTTATACAAATGACTTTTAACGGTATGCTCGCTAACACATAATGTTTCGGCTATATTTGCATTGGTATTACAGTCACAGATCAACTGTAAAATTTGCCGTTCTCGCTGCGTGAGGTTTGAAGCCTTATCGCACCACTTTTTAGGCTTTCTGTGTTGCCTGAGAAAATTATGGAGAACATCCCTTGGAAACCAGTATTCTCCCGAGAATATCCTACCCAACCTCTCCATAATGACTTTTGCTTCGCATTCGGAGGGTATTAACCCCAGAACTTTTTCCCAATGCAGAACAAAATCAATATCGGCCTTCTGATCGACATTGATCAATACTATGTTGGGAGGTGTGGGCAGGGAGTGTATCTCCCTCAAAAGATTCTCGAGATCTGAAGAGGATACATCGGCACAATCAAGAAGAAGGTATTCGGCCTTAATACCACTTAGGGATGAAAGTGTCGAGCGCTGAAGGATAGCGCAGGTAGTCTTAAATTCATCTTCAATTCGCCCGGCAAATATTGAGGATTGAAGATTGACGCATGCGGTTAAAAAGGCAACTGTAATCCCTGTTTTTTCTGACTTAGGGCTAACAACCTTTAGTGGTGCATAATCCTTATGCAAATTCATCTGGGTTCCCCCAATGTGCAGTCCTTTTATGTTTCAGCCTGTTACCAGCCTAACTATTTTTTATCAATTTTCCGCGCTCATCTTACGCTGTGAGCTAAATCTATTCGATCAACTCATTAACTGCAACCGGTAGTGATCTAGATATCAAAAATTCAATCTTAAGTGTGCCAACTTGGTTCTCTAATACCATTTTGTAATACAAAGGTATCATGGATCAGTAAACTAAAAAGAAAAATCAACATGCTTTGGTATAGATTTTCTATCGGCAATAGAACCCTATAAATATCATTTTTTTTGTACTGGTCCACATTATTAATAAATTTATTTTGAATAATTTAAGATAAAAAAAATTGCTACCAACAATAAGACGACAAACACAAGATGATTCGAGCCTCATCAGAGACAGACTGACAAAACGGTATTCGATAGCAATAAAATATAAATTTCACCTCATTACTTTTAAGCCATATTTGATCGAGTAAAATCACCTGAGAATTCATAGGATCAGGCCCTGCAAATAAAAACGGCAAAATCACGACTTAAAATTAAACAGCTTAAATAGTAATCAGGAAAAGCTTGTTTTATGCTCATATTCGGCTATGCCTGAACTATTCCCCTAGGGGAATTGGCAAAACCGTACAAGTTAAATTGCAGTATCAAATAGAAATCTACATCCTCCAGGGTGAAGTTATGAACAGTGAGATCCACACATCAGATTGCAAAATCAATTATCAGGTTGCCAACCAGCCCAGCCCGCTTTCTGGTCATAACCTCTATATTGCTGATCAAGCGTTAAAGGAAGCCGTACATATTAATGGGGCCCATTGGGCTGAAGATGACCTGGAGCGGTATGGGGAGGTGTGTGGCAGGCCAGAAATGATTGAGCGGGGTTATGCCGCTAATGAATTTAAACCTATCTTCGAAAGTCACGATCGTTCCGGCCACCGCATTGATTTGGTTCGATACCACCCCTCTTATCACCAGCTAATGCAGCTAGCACTTTCAGAAGGTTTACACAGCTCTCCCTGGACCAACCCACGCGCAGGTGCCCACGTGGCCAGAGCTGCAAAAAATTACTTGCACACTCAGCTTGAAGCCGGTCACGGGTGTCCTATCACTATGACCTTCGCCTCAGTGCCCACTATCGAGCTAAACTCTGAAATCGCCATCGAATGGATACCCAAAATAACCAGCCGCACTTACGATGGAAGTAATCGCCCATATTTTGAGAAAAATTCATTGACGATCGGTATGGGCATGACCGAAAAACAAGGGGGCTCAGATGTCAGGGCAAATACCACCGCTGCAATTCCCCTCGCCGATGGAACCTATGAATTATTAGGGCACAAATGGTTTATGTCCGCCCCTATGTGCGATGCCTTTTTAATTCTTGCCCAGGCGCCCGGCGGCTTATCCTGCTTCTTGGTTCCAAGATGGAGGCCGGATGGATCGAAGAACCAGCTGGAGATTCAACGCCTGAAGACAAAGTGTGGCAATGTTTCCAATGCATCTTCAGAAGTTGAGATACGCGGCGCATTGGGCTGGCTAATCGGCGAGGAAGGGCGTGGAGTCAGCGCCATCATCAAGATGGTAGCGATTACACGGTTTGATTGCATGATGGGTTCATCTGCAGGGCAGCGGCAAGCTGTTATCCAGGCAATATACAACGCTAGTGAGCGCAAAGCATTTGGCAAAAAGCTGATTGATCAGCCACTGATGCAAAATGTGCTTGCCGACCTGCAATTGGAGGTGGAAGGCTCAATTGCCTTTACCATGCGCATAGCCAGAGCAATGGATCAAGAGGCCAGCGAACACGAAAAGATGCTACTCAGACTCGGGGCCGCGGTGGGAAAATACTGGATATGCAAACGCAGTCCCCATCACGCCTATGAGGCTATGGAGTGCCTGGGAGGCAATGGAGCTATTGAAAACTTTATTACGGCACGGCTGTACCGAGATGCTCCGATAAATGCAATCTGGGAAGGCTCAGGGAATATTCAAGCGATGGACGTGTTACGTGCCATCACTAAAACCCCTGCAGTAATTAGCCACTGGTTTGATGAATTAAACATTAGCCGAGGCATAAGCACACAATTTGATACGGCAGTCGACAAGTTAAGAAACGATCTTTCCGACCTAAATCAATTTGAATACCGTGCCCGTCATATTATTGACCAAATGGCCCTGACCATGCAGGCGCACCTTCTGCTACAGGGGAGTAACCCTTGTGTAACTGACGCCTTTATCAAATCAAGAATAGGGATTAACGGCACACACAATACTGGAAGCCTACCCACTGGGATTGATATCGCCACTATTCTGGAGCGGGGAAACCCTCTTATAACTTAAGATACAATAACAGCTACTATCGCGCCTATTTCACGCTGATCGCTACCAGGGTATAAAACTTCCATCCCATGACAGTAATTTTCCGGTGTCTGCCGATGCCAGTTGGCTCAAGACATCTACAATACGATTCGCGCTTAATTCAGGGGTGTAGAGTTTATCTGGGGGCAAATTAGACTGAAAAGGTTTGGATAGTGAAGTATCTGTCGTACCTGGGTGAATCGCTACCACACAACTTTCCTCCAGTTTCCGCGCCCACTCAATAGACAGATTCTTAACCAGCATATTTAATGCGGCCTTACTACACCGGTAGCTGTACCAGCCACCGAGCTGGTTATCCGTGATACTTCCCACCTTTGCCGAAAGCGATGCCCACAACAAAGGGCGTCTGCGCTTCAAGAATCCATCCAGTGCGCGCGCTAAATGTAAATGGGAAAGTACGTTGACCTGAATCGACTGCAATAACCAGTGATCATCACATTGCGATAGGGACTTCTCCGGTCCGTGGAACTCATCATGTAAAATGCCACAGCAGTTGATTACCCAACCTGGTGGCTCAGAGTGTTCGGCCAAAAAATTTTCAACAATATCGATGGACTCGGCTTGCTCTAAACAAACGGATAAATGGTGTCGCTCACCGACATGGCCAGGAATCATATCAACTGTGATTCGACTCAAGGTCAATAATGTAACTTGAGGATAGCGCCGAATAATTTCGGCGCCAATAGCCTGCGCTATGCCACCGGAAGCACCGGCTATCAACACAGATTGTGGACTTTCGAGCATACCGGCCTCCATGCCGGATCATGGAGTTTTACTATTTTCCTTTCTTTTTCTCTCCAGAAGACTGCACTTCCTCAGCTTTGCCCTTGGAGGCTTCCTTAACGACCCTTAGCATCGGCTCATCAGAGCGGAAAATAAGACCGTGAATTTCTGTCGTATTCTGCCCCTGAAGTAGCTGCTGTAAAAACTGCACTATCTGGGCTGAAATTTCCTGTCCCGGCACAAGGACCGGAATACCTGGCGGATAGGGAACAATTTCATCTGCACTGGTCCGACCAACCAGGTTCTCAATAGCTTCTGTGCCATTATCCATCAGCGGCAATTCTTCTGCTTCCGAAAAATAAGCATCTGCCGGTAGACATGTAAAACGGGTAAATTCTGGCAAACGCCTCGGCGACCCGATATGAATACGCTTGTGAGTATTTCCTGCCAATTGCTTAAGAGCATGAATCAAGCGAAGTAATTTGCTCTCTGTACTACCGAGGGTTACAAGTACAGTAATGGTATTGTAGGTGGTCTTTTCCACCTGGATGCCATACTGATCAAACAATTTAATCTGCATTTCATTGCCAGAGTAACCACTCTTGGAAATATCAATAGTCACCTTGGTGGGATCAAGGCGAATGTTATCACTGGCAAGTGGGTCAGCAATTAAGTCATCACGTGTTAGCGCGCGGAACACACCTGTCTCATTAACGGCATTACGTAAAATTTCCACCATCTTTAGACATTGCTTCAAACGACCATATCCCTCCATCGCCATTTGTTTACGCGCCACATCTAGGCTCGCAATCATTGCATACTGAGGACTGGTAGAGGCGTGCATATTCAGGTTTTCACGAAAACGGAATTCATCAAAGTCCGGATCTTGCACGTGGATCATACTGGCCTGGGAAAAGGCCGACAGCATTTTGTGGGTGCTTTGGGTCACATAATCTGCCCCACACTCCAGTGCTGTAGGCCGCAACTCGGGATGGAAGAAACCGTGGGCAAACCAGGCTTCATCCACCAGCACTTTCACTCCACGCTCATGGGCGTAGTCGATAATTGGCTTAAGGTCGTAACGTAATCCATCATAGGTGCAGGAGGTAATTACCAATAGGCGCGCATCACTGTGCTCATCCAGGGCAGCTTCAATATCCGAACGCTTTACCGGCCCGTAAATTCCAAATTCTGGATGCAGTACAGACTTCAGGTAAACCGGCTCACAGCGATTCATCACAATCGCATGGTGAACTGATTTGTGACACGCTTGGTCAACGATAATTTTTCCGCCACCACCAAGAATTTGCTGAATAACCACTTTATTCGCGGTAGAGGTGCCGTTGGTCAGGAAAAAGGTATGGCGAGCTCCAAAAGCCTGAGCCGCTAGATCCTGCGCCTCCTGAATAACCGAGTGGGGCTCGAGTAAACTATCTAAAACTTGAACAGATACAGACAAGTCTGTATTGAAGATATGTTCACCCATAAAGCGATAAAAATCCCCCACCCAGGGACTATTGCGCAGACTGTCACCACCAGAATGGCCGGGTGTATGCCACGCATCCCGAGCTGAGAATACGTATTCTTTCAGAGTGTCGGCAAAAGGAGTCGAAGCTCTTCGAGCAATAAACGCCTGCACCAAGCGGAACATATGGTTGAAATTGCCCTCACGGCGGTCGAACAACTCATCGAAGCGGCGACGCAAATTTGACAGGGATTTTGAACCGGATTTGCCCGGCTTGGAAGTTGTTCCAGCAAAACCACTGTGGGCTACGAGGAAGATGTTAAGCTGGGAACGCAAAGCGTGAATTCGGTCAGCGAGTTCATCTGCAGCATCCAGCCTCTGCCCATCACTGCCACCATCGACAATGACCGCTTGCAGGGAATCCTCTTCTTTTGCCAACCTCTCAGCATCTGCGGGCATTACGGCTTCAAAATGAAGACCAAAAGGATTGTCGTGTACTGCTGCCGTATTATTGAGAGCGGTAATCCACTCATTGGCCAATTTGCTATCAGAACTGACCAGAGCGACCCGGCACTCTAATTCAAGGCTGTTTTCGTTTAGGTTGCCCAACTCAGGCATCTTCAATTCCAAACCCATAATTCTTATCCATCAGCATAGCTTGCAGGTGAGTACAACTTGCTGTATCAATTATTCAACTATTTGATTTTATTAACTTTTATAAGGCCCCCGCGAGTTGCGGTGGCTCTGGAATTCCAGGGCAATAAACACCAGGGGGCAAATACTAATGTAGGAGGAAGGGGAATTCTGCGACTACATTGCATTTGGCGATTTTCGCCAAATGTACCCAGGCATACCAGATCTATTGCCAAGGAAGATAATAAAGTTAGAACTTTGCGCTACGCACAATACCATTAAACGTGAGGCAATCCTCGACCCTGTGACGTTGTACCTGGGATAATTGGTGAAGCGGAAAGTAAGCCCATTGGGAATGTTCATCAGAGAGAATATAGTCACCCTCTTTAATGAAATGGGCTCGAAAAATAAAAACATGTGAATTGAAAGCGTTGTGGTAATAGATGCCACTGAGATACTCTATTCGAACTTCTCGTCCAAGTTCCTCATGGCACTCCCGCACCAATGCCTCATGGGCAGTTTCACCCGGGTCTAATGCTCCGCCTGGCAAGCCCCAGCTACGCTCAGCATAAGTCGCTTTCAGCTGCAGTACTTCTCCGCCAGTATTCGTGATTACCGCATGGGCACTCAAGCGGTAACTTTCATCAAAGGCCATGAACAAACCCTGATAACAAGTGAGGTTAAGAAGGGAAAAACGAGAGCCTATTCATTGCGAGTACGCCCTCGTCGTTAAGGTTAAAACCCCTGGGCTAATACAAATCCAAATCCTAAAGTTTGCACTGATTCATCATAATCAAGGAGGCTCTCGCCGTAACCATTGAAATAGCGGATATATCCATCGACGCGTTTCCCGAGAGGGAAGCCCCAGGTCAGCTCCACTGCACCACGATTATCTGAGCGCAAATTGTTACGTAACATCAGTGAAACCGTGTGATCTCCATCGCGGTATCGCCCACCTAGCTCAAAATGCCCCAGGTAGTGCTCAATATCCGGATTATCATCATCATCCTTATCTTCAGGAACCCTGTACCAGGGCTTTAGGCTGATTGAATAATTATCCCGCTCAAAAATGAAATTCGCATATATTCTATTCCAGCTACGGGAATAGGGTTCACTGCGCCCATTTGACTGGTGGTTAATCGCCACCTGATTAGCTACATTATTCCAACCAAATAGGCTCCAGTCATTGAGCCAACTCAGAATCAATTCCGGCTCGTGGTTTGTCTCACGGAAGGGAGCGGAGTCATCGGAGTTGTATGCCTGCCAAAAGCTGCGATTTGTATAGGCGACACTCAGTACAGAAGCCTGCCCCAAAAAACCGCGCCAAATAGGCACTTGCACAGAGAGCTGGAACTGTACTTCGACGTTATCCAAATCCTCAGCTTTATCTGGTCCTTCAATATCTGCCACCCCTCCCTCTTCAGGGGCTGGGTTGTAGACCATTGGCAGCACGTAGTTAGTTTTATGGGAAGCTAAAGTGAAAGGGTTATTGGCCGCATCCCTGATAGCCTGAGCTCTGCCCCCTAACAATATTTCATCTGTCGGAAGGTCTTCCTCATACTCGTCGACAATAAAGTCCGCTATCACCGGATCCTCTTCAAGAGTCAGTTCAGCTCTAACTCTTTCAGCGCAGATACGTCGGATTTCCCTTATCGTGACATCGGCATCCGAAATAAGAATTTGCTCGTTCAAGCAGCGCTTATGGTGGGTCTGCAGGTTTTCTCCCGCATCCATTGAAAAAGTTGATTCTGGCGCCTCTTCAGCTAAAGCTGTTGGCAACTGTGCAACTAACCCAACAGAAGAAAGTAATGTGAGCCCGGCAAAAACCCTTCTTCGATAGTAGGACAAAACGCTTTCCCCCAGTCATTTATTGCAATCGTGATGCAAGCTTACACTGGAGAGGATTACAAGTCCCACTACATAATTTTGCGATTATCGTGACAAGACAGCCAATCAGGCTAGAGAAGCCCTTATTTCAGCTTAGATAGAACAAAAAACTAAATAATAACAGGTATAGAAACAGCAATCTTCATTTAAGACTATTTGTGTGACCAATAGTGGTTATAAAGTTTCCTCAAGCTGGACTAAAGTAGTCCTTTTAAGCTCGACGACCACTCCAAGTCCCTCAGCCGAACCTGCCACAGGCGACCAGTACTAGATGGCCAATCATACCCCACCAACAGGCTCCGACTATCAACATAGCAATGGGCATCTCTTTCAGCTTCATCACCCTGGTAAATGTAAGCAATAATATCAGAACCCAGTTCCTGAGCCTTCTGGCTCGAAACATCCCCCGCCATTGATCTTGCCGTGCGATGGCTCACCCTAGGAGAGAGCAACTTACCCCGCTGAGATGGATCGACGATATCAGGGGATACAACTTCCAGGCCATTTTCATGTTGTACCAACCTCGACAAAACAGGCCCCATAAAAACCCGCATCAGTGGAAACAATAGCCGCTCTTCCCCTTCGATATTGAGTTGCTGAGGGCCATTGGGGCCTGTCCAGCTGGCTTGAATATCATCACCTATCGCAGGACTCTTTCCCTCTTCTGGAATTAACTTGTAGTGGGCGCTCACCTCATCAACTTCATCTCGCCAATGCACAACACACTCACTCACTAGCCCCCCCTCCAAAAGAGCAAATACTTCGATACCAAACCCCTGGTCCCCGACTAAGCGCCGACTGACAAGCGAGCGTCGCCCCTGCTCATCATTCCCTAACTGCCAACTATCTTGCACAGGCATTTCCCTGCCATCACAACTGTAGTGATAGCGACCCTGAGCCAAAGTTGAATTTAAACGCATCGCAGGTTCCCTCCTTGCTCGCTGTACATCAGACCGGCGGTCCAGTACCCAAAAAGTATTGCACATGGAGGGAGGCTAACCTCGTTTTTTACGCCTCCTTTAGCCAAACACTATGGAGACAGTGACTAACGCAAGGATTTAAAAATAGGAGAACACTATGAAACAGCTGAAATACCCCCAAAGTGAATGACTTAACCTGAAGTAGTTGAAGAATTTTCCAGCCGGATGCACCAATAGAGTGAACGTTTTATATAAAGCACTAGTGAGATTCATTTAAGGTATCCAGAAATTAGGCTCGTCAAAATTCCAGGTAACTCCTGACCTAGAACCAACTATCAATCATTGGAAAACCTATATCTACAAAAGTACTTACAGCCTCTTCTTTTATTCTCATTCACCCAAAAGAAACTTAAGCTATTTAAGCGGAATAACGTCAAGCTGGCGCAATAAACATCAAATAATTTTTCCCACGTCACATAAGCACAAAGTTCCAGCTGGCAGCACAGGATTTCCGGGGGAATGAGCCAAATATATTTGGTAGCCTTTAATTCTTGAGCATGACCAAAGAGAAAACTCTCAAATTTTATCATTATCCATATCACTCATCGAAACCAGTAACTTGCTGGTACAGCAAAGTGAATGGCTTTCATCGCGAGTAAAATTCGACGCAACAGCATGTCAGAAATTTGTTTGAATAGAGGATCGCTAATTCAACTACTAATTCTCTTATAAGAGCTACGGAGACAATATCTTTAGGTATCCATGATGTTGCTGGAATACAACCATTAGATCCCTATAAATATCGCTTTCTCCTACCAGCTTTCACGCACTAGCGTCACCGAAGTCAAGAAATATGATATTGGTATTTAGGACTCTTAAAACACCCAAAACCCCAAGAAACATTCCCTTCCAAAAAGCTTCTGCGTATCTACTGCTACCACCGTTTGTATGGACATTATTTTTAATATTATCAATCAGTAAAGTCTCAGGGTTACAGGCTCAATCAATGGAACTAATAATTGGGGTACAACGCACTTCAGGAGCTACCAATAAAATATCTAACAGTATTTGCCAGCCGTAGCTTTCAGATCACAGCCACGGCTTATCGGAAGATAGCTCCATACAAAGACTACAAATTTGAAAAGGTAAACATTAAAGATATCGCTGCCAAAATTCGGCTTGACCGAACTCCTCATCCATGGCGTACGGTTTAAAACCAGTCTTACGGTAAGCAGCCTGCGCAGTGTAATTTTTTTGTAGAACTTCCAAGGTCAACTTACAACATCCCCTATCTTTTGCTTCTTTCTCAAGAAAACCCAGCATAGCCGTACAAACGCCCAAACCTCGTGCAGATTCACTAACAACAACATCGTGAATATTAATAAGAGGCTTACATAAAAAAGTGGAAAAACCAGTAAAGCAATTAATAAGACCAACAGCTCTACTATCTCGGTATGCTAAAATACTAAAAGCTCCAGGAAATTCACTTAGTGCCGACACCAACCCTGTTCGACAATGATCAGAAAGAGCTTCACCACCACCAAATGGATGAAGTGCATACTCTTCCATTAAAGCAATTATGCTTTTTGCATCATGCAAGTCATCATAATTCGCCAAGCTAATTTTTAAATCAATATCTACATTACAACCTGACAACACCATATGATTCTCTTTTTACTTTTCCATTAGCTCAACGGTTTTATTGAATGTAATTTATTAACCACTTATACAGCCAACTTATCCACCACACTTATAGATCTCTGATACAGCGTGGACAACAGAGGGTACAATATCGGATTTACTCCGTAACTTCAGCACCCTTCTTTTCCGGTACCGCCTCGATATTGGCTTTTTCATCCATTGGGAAATGCTGTAAATAGCTACGCAAACGCGTCCGTCTTGCAAGCAATTGACGCACTCTCAAGCGATGCCGCCCCACTGAATTCGAGTGCCTGGAAACCCTCTGCCGCCTTCTGGGAATGGCGCTTTTCTTTCTTCCCATGATCTTAGATTCCTTTTTAGACCAGGTTTTAGGCAATAGTCATCTTTTTAGATTAGACCAGATACACTTGGCGCGCACGAACAAAGTCGCTATCCTGCTGACTAATTGTCCAAACGGTCACATCAGGATAGATTCATTGCACCCGCTTAATCATTTAATAGAGAACAACCAACATTGGTCAGAGGCAACTCGCGAAGATAAGCCTGACTTTTTCCTTAAACTGTCTGAGCAGCAGAGCCCTGAATACCTCTGGATTGGCTGCGCTGATAGTCGCGTTCCCGCGAATGAAATTGTCGGCCTATTACCCGGGGAGCTTTTTGTCCACAGAAATGTTGCCAATGTAGTAGTCCACTCAGACCTGAACTGCCTTTCAGTACTGCAGTACGCTGTAGAAATCCTAAAAGTAAAACATATTATTGTCTGTGGTCATTACGGCTGCGGCGGTGTCCAGGCTGCACTTAATAACGAGCAGCTTGGCCTGATCGATAACTGGCTGAGACACATTCAGGATGTCAGGGATAAGCATCACACCTTGATAGATCTTTTCCAGCAACAGCAACGCACAGACTTACTGTGCGAACTCAATATTCTGGAACAGGTAATACACGTTTGCCAGACCACCATTGTCCGCGATGCCTGGCGTAGGGGCCAGGAACTGACCGTCAATGGGTGGGTATATGGACTCAAGGATGGCCTGGTGCACGATTTGGGTATTTCAATCAAGCACCCGGGGGAAATTGCTGATATTTATCAAAGTGCTCTCAGCAAAATCGCCCAGCGCAGCACGGAATAATACCGCCCAACCACAACTCCTTTCGTTTTTACCACTATAAATGGGAAAGCCCCGGTATTTATTTATCGGGCTCGACCCTGCTTGGTGGAGAAACATGTCGGCATACAGAAAGTGGCAGTGCCAGAACTGCGGCTGGATATACGATGAGTCCAAAGGTTGGCCCGAGGATGGAATTCTTCCCGGTACTCGCTGGGAAGATATAGCTGAAGACTGGTACTGCCCGGAGTGTGGTGCAGCCAAACAAGATTTCTCCATGCTGGAGATTGGCGCCGATACCACTCAAGCCAGCTTAGCTAGCAATGATGGCTTCCGGATCTGGGAGTGCATGGTATGTGGCTGGACATACAATGAGGCCGAGGGATGTCCACAAGATGGCATTGCTCCTGGTACTCGGTGGGAGGATATTCCCGACGAATGGAATTGCCCTCAATGCGGCGTTAGTAAACAAGAATTTGATATGGTTCTTGTAGGCCAAGCCCCCATCGCCCCGTCCCCTTCAGCCAACCAAAAAACAACCACTACAACCTCAGCACTTTTAGTTATTATTGGCACAGGGCTGGCCGGGTATAATCTGGCGCGAGAGTTTCGCAAGCTTACCCCCCAGTCTCCTCTCCTGTTAATCACCGCCGATGATGGAGCTTTTTACTCCAAGCCTTTGCTGTCAGCCTCTTTCTCTCACGGCAAGACTGCACAGCAACTCAGCACTTCCAGTGCCGAAGATATGGCTAGCGAACTCAATGCACAAATTCTGGTTCACACGCGGGTAATACATATAGATCGCCAAAACAAAACTCTGACGATTCAGCAGGATGGTGCAGAGCATGTATCCAAGATTCCCTATGGAAAGCTAGTTCTGGCAACCGGGGCCAAGTGCCGCAAACTTCCCCACTATGAGGGGGATGCCCAATCACATATCTTTCGCATAAATAATCTCAGAGACTACCACCGTTTTCGCACTGCCGTGGTGGGGCGCAAGCGCATACTACTCCTGGGCGCTGGTTTGATTGGCTGTGAATTTGCCAACGATCTGGTACAGACCGGCTTCGCAGTGGATCTGGTTGACATGGAGCAATGGCCACTGGCGACACTGCTGCCGAAAGTCGCCGGACGCGATCTGCAGAGAGCCCTGGAAGACTATGGCGTTCGCTTCCATGGGGGCTCATCATTAAAGTGTATCGAGAAATTGAGCACCGGTTTCCGGGCCCAGCTGAGTAATGGAGAGCAAATAGAAGCGGATGTCGTTCTCGCCGCACTTGGACTTGAGGCTAACACCGGCTTAGCCTCCATGGCCGGTATAGCCGTGCAAAGAGGTATTGCTGTAGATCGATATCTGCAAACAAGCGATCTCGATATCTACGCCCTGGGGGATTGCGCAGAAATAGACGGCCATCAGTTACTCTTTGTCGCCCCCCTAATCAGCTGTGCGAAGAGTCTGGCACAAACTCTGTCAGGAAATCTGACTCCCGTTTGCTTTGGCGTTATTCCTGTGGCCGTAAAGACAACCCTGCACCCAACTACCGTTTGCCCACCAAGCCCTGATACCAAGGGGACTTGGCAAATCAACAAAGAAGATTCAGGGGTTTGCGCCGAATTTCGCGACGAAAAGGGCAATTTACTCGGTTTTGCTCTTACCGGTAGTACGATCGCCCTCCGGGAAAGGCTCAGCCAAGAGTGCCAGCCAATTATGAACGACCAGTCAAAAAATGACTGTTAATCATACTTATTTTAATAGCTATTCGAGGTAAAGCGCGCAAACCGTTAACTTTTGCCTTAAAATGGCGGCCCTTCAAAGTTTTGGTACAAGTAGCCCTAGTATGACGACAGAGAAAAGCCGTACGATTTCCCCGTCACCCGAGCAAAGCCGGCTACTGCGGGACACCCTCGGCCACTTTGCTACCGGTGTAACTGTCATTACCACTCAGGATACCAATGGCCAACCTGCCGGCATGACGGCTAACAGCTTTAATTCCGTTTCCCTCGACCCCGCCCTGGTTCTATGGAGTATCGATAAGCAATCCATGGGCTATAAAGCATTTACCACCCGGGAGCACTTTGCCGTGCATATCCTGCGAGCAGACCAACAACATGTCTCAAACCTATTTGCTGGTCGAGGGGCAGACAAGTTTGGACAGGTCAACTGGTATGAAGGCCCCAATGGTATACCTCGCCTAGAGGAGTGTGCAGCCTATTTCCATTGCCGCCGCGCGCAGTGCATTGATGGTGGAGATCACACAATATTGCTTGGAGAGGTGCTGGAATTTGCCGCTTTTGGTGGTGAACCCCTGGTCTTTCATCAAGGCTGTTATCGTGCACTGGCTGGAGAGTAGCAGCTCACTTTTTGGAGCCTAATCACTACCCAAAGGCTATAAAAATAATTTTTTAATGCCAATTAACCAGTATTTGGCAGAAACTTTGGTGTTGCATTAGTGACCTCGTAATAATTCAAGGGCAGTCTGAAGCAAACCATGAAAATGGACTGATAAGCCATGACTTCAACTACGCTCTTCTGTTTCGCCCACCGGGGCTATCAACAGCGAGCCAGTGAAAACACTCTCCAAGCAATCGGGCATGCGTTGGAACTCAACGTCGGGGGTATCGAAATTGATGTGTGGAATATTGGTGGGCAGCTTCTGGTCAAGCATGACCGGCGACTCGGACGCCTAATCGCGGGCTCTGAACTCATCACTGAAATGCATCCCGATGCTCTGAAAGAGAGACCTCTCCCTTGCGGGAATAAGGTCCCTACATTAAGGGAAGTCCTGGAACTTGTGGGAAATAGTGCCCAACTCAATATCGAGCTGAAAGGGCCTAACTGTGCAGCCCTTTTCGCGGATGAAATCCACACCTTTACGCAGGATACTGGTGCAAGCTATGAGCAATACATCGTCTCCTCTTTTGATCACCGCCAGTTGTACCAGTGCCTGCAATTAGCTCCTGAGGTTCGGCGGGGAGTGCTGGTTTCCGGTGTTCCCCTCGATCTTGCAGCCTGCTCTGCTCCATTAAAGGCCTATTCATTACATACGAACGTAGATTTTATAAATGCAGATTTAATAGCCGATGCAAAACAGCGCGGGCTTAAGAACTACGTATTTACCGTCAACGACCCCAACGATTTGATACTGTTGGCAGCTCAAGGTATTGATGGGGTTTTCACTGATGAACCTCAAATCGTATCCGATTTTAATGCCCGTGTTGAATTCACAAAAACTGGCACTTAGACGTTGGAGAAGATCCTCTTCACCAATTAAGAAAACAGACAGTAACCCGGGACAATTACCGGGCTACTGCTGTGAGTTAAAGCAGGAAAAGACTCGAGGCTAAATAGTCTCCCCTATTTATACAGCTTAAAACTCTGCGCTAGCACGTAAATACCAATAACCACCATTAAAGCCAAATGGTGATGTGAGGGCATGGCGTACCCCGAGATATCGCAATGTGGGCTCCTGCTCATCATCAGGCATTACGTCAAAGATATTCTCGCCCCCCAACGACAATTTATAATTTTCATACAGCGTAAACGTCGCTTCGATATCAACGAGAATTTCACTGCCATAACTATAGGTATCATTGGCATCCCCAGCACCAAACAACCCGCCTGTTGATTCCCAACTGCCATAGCGATTAAAACGCAGGTACCCTGCAAATAAATCACCCGTATCGAGATCAAAAGTTAAAGTCGTTCGATCACTGGGAACTTGGTTTTCCAGGTCAAATACCCGTGAGGCATTGATGGTATTTGGCGTAACACTGGTAACTTCCTGGCGATTGTGATTGTGGCGTAAATCCACCACTAATAAACTTTCAAAAATCTCGAAATCACTGGTAACTGCCAGATCTATACCTGACACTTCCGAGTCATAAGCATTGACGAAATAGTTTGCATTGCTGCCGTTGAGTAGTGCTGCATTTTCTATACCGGCATTTTGCAACAGAATCACTTCGTCATCTCCGATGGCATTGTTGCGCAGAGCCAGGCGATCCTCGATGTCGATGCTGTAGTAGTCTATTGTCACACTGGTATTGTCCAGTGGAGCAAAAACCGCACCCAAGGTAAAACTGGTGGATTCCTCCGGCTCCAGCTCAACGGCTCCGAGCGCTGATGCTACCGGATGAGCCACAGGGTAGGTTCCATTGGGTATCAGGTTGCCACTGGAGTCTGTCGTAGTAGTAACATTTAAGGTATTCACCTGTCCGGGTGTTGGCGCCCTGAAACCAGTATTTACCGTCGCTCGAAATGCCAGTTGTTCATTCACATCATACCGTGCTGACAATTTCCAATCCGATGTCGAGCCAAACTCATCATATTCCTCTAACCGTAAAGCCGCTCCCAAAGTCAGAGCCTCAGTCACATCGGCTTCAAGGTCAATATAAGCCGCAATACTCTCGCTACTGAAACTGCCCAGCGCTTCAATCGGGAAACCCTGAAAACCATCTGAACCCACACCAAAGTACGCAGCAGTTGGACCTACCTCAGTGGACGCTGCATCCCCCCTACCAATTGAGTAAGTCTCTTCACGCCACTCAGCGCCGAATGCAAGGTTCAATGGCGAAGCAAAAGCCATGACATCAATGGGGTAGACAAAATCCGCATTGAGGCTGGACTCTTCCTGCGTGAGGGTTCCCGGCTTGAAGGAAGTAGGAGACAAAATACCCAAGCTTGGATTGATGGAATTTTTCAGGACATAGTCCACTTCATTTTCAGCCAAGCGTCCGCGTAGATCCCAGGAGAGGCCATTGGCAAGCTCTCCACGCGCCCCGAATACAGCCGCGATATCATAAATATCTGCACCAAATTCAGGGTTGTAGCCGCCGGGAAACTGAGTATAAATTGGGTTTCGCAACACGTACCCACTGTCGCTGGAAGTATCTGCTACCAGGTAATCCGAGGGGTTTAGGCCCTGCGCCAAAATAGAATCCACTAAAGACTGGGGAGCTGGGTCGGGCATGTAGTCGATACTATTCGGATCAAGGGGGTCATTGGGGCTGTCTACTTGCAGGGTACCTCTCGCAGTAAACTGGTGTTCTGGGTCGAGCACCGGTCCACGATAGAAAAAGTCAGAAATTGTTTCATTTTGTGAATAACCGAAGTTTCCATAGAGCTCTACCGAATCAGAGATATCCAGGCCGCTGTTAATAAAAAACTTCAGGGACTCAACATCGGGATCACCCCATCTCTGACCCAAGCCATCCAGTGGTACTAAATTATTTCCCACAACTGATCCTACCTGTTGCGCATCTGGCCGCGCTTCGCTGCGCCAGGTTTTATCTGCGCGGGAGAATTCAACGGTGCCATTAATAAATCCTGCATTACCCAGCGCAAATCCCGTATTTGCGGCAATACTCATCCGGGTTCCATCCCCTTCAAAATACTCCCCTGTCTGAGCTGATAAGCTAAATCCCTCTGCATCATCCTTCAGGATAATGTTAACGACACCAGCAATCGCATCGGAGCCATATTGTGCTGAAGCGCCATCACGCAAAACCTCAACTCGCTCTATAGCCATAGAGGGTAGCGCCGAAAAGTCGACGGCTTGGGCACCCTGGTTAACTGTGCCCAGGGGGGCAAGCTGCAAGTTAACCAGCGCAGAGCGATGGCGGCGAGTTCCATTGACCAGTACCAAAGTTTGATCTGGGGATAAATTACGTAAAGTCACCGGGCGGATAAAAGCGGTGCCATCAGCAATTGGAAATCTCTGCGTATTAAATGAAGGGGCAATTTTTGCCAGGGACTCAGTAAGATCAAAGCTCGCTTGATCCGCAATGTCCTCTCCGCCAACCACATCTACCGGAGAAAGAGTCTCGGTGGGAGATACACCCTCTTTGCGTGTACCTGTGGTTATCACTTCCTCCATTGCCCGATCAGCAGTATTAGAGGCGCCCTCTTCCTTTTCCTCAGCAATCGCATACCCACCAGAATTAAAAATCGCAACTGCCACCGCCAATGACAAAGGTCTCAACAAGTAACGCTTCATATTCACCACCCTCTCTTCTCATTATTAACATCAAACAGAACATCACCGGATAACTCATCAAAGCAATGCACATCAAATTAGATCCGTGCAGGGGTTAAACAAAAAAGCGGCATACTGACGTTCCGTTAAATTGCATCCATGCCAGAAATTAGTGCACGCCTAGGGTAGATCTTTTACGCGATTAAATGTCAACTTCCAACAAATCAAAAAATTAATGTCGCGATATTTATTTTAAAAGGAGGGGGTACACGTTTAGCAAATACCAAAAACTGCCAAACGTGACTTTTAGAAAGGCTGAAGCAAAAGTGACAGCAATGAATTCACTTAAAAAAATAAATAGGTGAAATCAGCACCGTCTATTGAGGTGTATAAGTAACGTCAACTTCATAATCCGATCCAAGGCGACTGTAACCCCGCACCATAAAATAGGCTTCACTCTCACCACTTGGCACGGTTAAGGAACAGTTCTCAGAGCTATCTCCCTCATAGGGACGACAATCGTAATAGCGCCAAGTAGGTGCCGCACCAAAACGGACATATAGATCGGCATCATTAGTACCGGTCATATCCGCGATAAAATCTGTACCGGGCGTTACACTGAGAGGTCCATAGTGATCCTCCGAACCTCGACCCACATCACCACTAAAGGTTTCTGTTTGTTCCTCACCGGGGTCGGGATCGGGGTCCGGATCGGGGTCTGGGCCCGGATCATCCCCTATATAACCCTTGGCCAATTCAGCGACATAGGCAGCAGCAAGCTTTCCAAACTTCACCGCATGACTGGCATCTCCACCACTATTAGCGAGGGTATCACTTGAAGTGTGGATATAAGGGTTTGAGCCATTAAAAGTCGCCTCAAAAGGAAAGGAAACCGGATAACCCTGGTTATACCAAGATGCGTGATCAGAACACGCATAACCACAGTAAGTTGTTCCAACAGTGAGACCGCTCAGGTAGGTCTGGGCCAGATCCTCAAGAAAGCTATTCTGGGCACTATTGGTGTAATCTCCAATAATATAGATATCACTATTTGAACCATAGTAATTAGTCATATCCAACTGCAAGGCACCTATCACATTTTTATTCTGTGACTTGTAATCGCTGGCAATATCATCTGACCCCCGCAGCCCCACTTCCTCAGCAGCATACCCCATAAAAGCCAGCGTTTTATCCGGCTTATAATCTGTAGCGACAATTGCATTAATGACATCAGTCAATGTTGCTATGCCAGACGCATCGTCGTCAGCCCCCGGCGCTCTCGTACCTTCACCAGTGCCAAAACCGACCGTAGAATCCAGGTGCGCCCCCAGCACGATAATTTCATCCGGGTCAGTTTGCCCCTGAATCGTCAAAATTACAGAGGGTTGCGCCCAACTATGGCTATAAAGTTCGACAGAGGCATCACTTCGTGAATTCGTTAATGCCTGCCACTCATCCCTTATCCACTCAGCACCATCCACGCCGGTTGAAGTGGTGTAATAGCGATTAGTAAAATTCGACAAACTTTGAATAGTTGACCGTATATTAGACTCTGAGATCTCTGCTTGCAGGGCGTTAACCACATCTGCATTATCAATAGAGTAAGCGATCACGTTATTCACTGTTGTCGTCAGCGATGAAATCTGGGCAGCTTCTGCTTCCTCCAATGAGTCATGTACCATAAAGCCGCCACAACGGTTATGGTTGATATGCATCAGAGTCGATATTTCGGAAAGATTCTTTTCATTAACTTTTAGAATAGTGACTCCGTTACGTTCCTCACCTTGAATCGCGAGTGGTTGCTTGGCAACCAGGCTACTGTTTTGCTTTAAGGTTTTATAACCATCACTACCTATAGTTATCCACAGCTCTTCTGCCATAACAGCGCCGGGGAGTGCAAGAACCCCAACTAAAGACCTACTAATAATTTTTTTCATTATCTTCTCCACATTAAGTTAGCCCCCTGCGAATCCCTGATATTTCAAAAACACAGGCAGGCAATAAACACACATGCAAGAAGCCTGCACAAACAGCAGTTTTGAATCTCAATAATATTCAAATAATACAAAAATCAATGAGGATGGAACTACAGGCCATACCTATAAACAATCGCGGACAATCCAGAAATATTTTTATTATTCGAATTTCGAAAAGCGCAGAGAGAACAAACAAAACCGGATTGACCAATCCGGCAAGGAAAAGCTAGCACATTCAAATAAATACTAAAACAATTTGGCATCTTTCAGCGTAAGAGCCGCAATAAACTTTAAGTGGATCACAAATACACAAAAAACATAGAATATAAAAACACTATTAATAGCAAATAGAACTAGGAATAATTTCTGAACTAAAGGGTTTTTCAGCCCTTTATTTTAATTAGATCTACAAGAAGAATTTTAAGATTGCAACTCACACAGAATCTACCCAACCAGGAAGCCTCCTTTTTAACCCCTGCTGGTTTTGTAAAGCAGCGGCTGCACATAAAACGGTCTCATCAGCATATTTTCTGCCTACTATTTGCAGACCTACTGGCAGACCACTCGCTGAAAAACCGCAATTGATTGATATTGCCGGATGGCCTGATAAATTGAAGGGGTAGGTATAAGGTGTCCAGGAATACCATAGAGAGCCTGAATTACTATCCGGCACATTGACCCCAGCACTAAATGCGGTAATAGGTAAAGTTGGGGTCACTAACAGATCATATTTCAGAAAAAATTCCTGTAATCGCTCGACAAAGTTATCTCGCCACTTCAGCGCGTCGAGATAATCAGGTAAGGATAATTTGTCCGCTTGTTCTGCGACCTCTAACAATTGGGGCTCCACCAGTTGGCGCCTGGTACTATCCATCGCCCTAAAGATACTCGCTATTCCCGCACAAAATAGACAGCCAAAAGCTGCACTAGCATCATCAATACCCGGGTCAACCTCTACAACTTCAGCACCCAATTCCTGGAAGTGCATTACACTAGCAGAAACGTTGCTCACCACCATGGGATCAGGTGCTACGTAACCAAGACTGGGGCTGTAAGCAATACGCAACTTTCCTGTTCTTTCAATCAACCTTCCCTCTGTAGCTGCAAGGAAATCAATGTTCCGGCGAGGTATTGCGCGGATATCCCGATGATCCGGTTCACTGATTACATTCATCATCAGTGCACAGTCTTCCACCGTCGATGCTAAGGGCCCCACATGCACCAGGGAGGAGAAGGTACCTAATGGCCAATGGGGAACCTGTCCAAAACTCGGTTTGAACCCAATTGTGCCGCAAAAGCTGGCCGGAATCCGGATAGATCCACCACCATCAGCCCCCACAGCCAGAGGGCTCAATCCCAGTGATACTGCAACCGCAGCCCCGCCACTCGAACCACCCGATGTCTTATCCCTATCCCAGGGGTTTCTCGTAATACCGTCTATGGCGTTATCCGTCACCGCCTTCCAACCAAACTCCGGTGTCGTGGTTTTCCCTATTGGCGTGTACCCGTTGCGCTGTAATGCCGCAATGCAAGGGGCCGCACATCCCAGCGTCGTCTCTGGATCAATTATTTGGGAGCCGAAAACCGTTGGCCACATCGGTGTATAGAAGACATCCTTTATTGCCACTGGCACCCCATCAAGTAATCCCCGCACATTGCCAGACATATAGCGGTGTTCAGCTTCCCGCGCATAGGCGAGGCTTGTCTTTCTGTCAATCAAACAAAAAGCCTTAACATGCCTATTAAGTCGCTCAATTTGGTTGAGTAACTCCTCGGTAACCTCAACCGGTGAGAAAGACTTCTTCCTGTATCCATGCAACAGCTCAAGAGCTGTCATCCCAACGAAATCACCCATCGAGTAAGCCTTCCAATTACTGATCCGCTAACTTCATCAGACTAGTCGTCGGTAGCTAACTACTTGCTCCACCTTCTCTTAAAAAGATCCGATGGAATAATTTCACGCAATACAGAAAGTTCAGCTTCCAGTCAGGAAATTCACAGTAAGCTTTGGTGAAATCACCGACACGGATAACCGCTGTGAAATTTCCCTCTCAAATTGCACTCCTCTTTCTTTTAGTTTCATTGATCTCGGGATGTGCCTCCATGAGCGAAGATGAATGCTATGTCGCAGACTGGCAGGCAATCGGGTATGAAGACGGTGCAGCAGGTCGAGACATTTCTTATTTAGGGGGGCGTCGTGAGGCTTGTGCAAAGTACGGTGTGTCAGTCAATACAATGGCTTATCGCAATGGGCGAACTGAAGGGCTGGAGCTTTTTTGCACCGAGCTGCGCGGCTTTGATCAGGGGCGCTCTGGCAACAGCTATAACGGGGTCTGCCCCGCAGACCTCGAAGGGTTATTCTTGCGGGGATACAATTCAGGCCAGAATATTTTTCTTGCCAAATCTGCTGTCGAGGAACTGGTATCGGCAATTCATGACCTGGAACTGGCAAGAGAGCATATTCTCGATGATATGACAGAGATCGGTGCTTTATTGGTAGATGAGACAGTCGACAACTCTGAGCGGGTGACCTTGCTCGCTGATATTGCTCGCCTAAAGGTCAGGCATTCAGAACTGGGGATGGAAATTACTGGCTTGCAGTTCGAACTAATGCAACGAGAAGCCGAGTATCAGGAAGTATTGGCCCGTTCCCCCTACCTGTAACTCTGCTCTAAAATCCCATAAGAGCCAAGATTACCTCTGCGGGCCCTAATCTGCAGAGGTTAATTCCTGTCTCTATCTATTGTCGTGAATCAACCATTTCTAATCCCGGTCTCCATCACTACCAAACTGGCACCATATGATAAATGGAAAAAGTAGGCCTCCTACAAAAGGCAGGCTTGCAGCGGTTGCCCCCTATTCGACTTATAGACCACCAGGAAATTTGCACCAAAGAACCAAGTAAAAAGACAGTTTCAAGAAAAATTATTCTCTATATTTCGGGCAATTGGATCAGTGCTGGTCTTTTATCCTACCCCGCATTGACTTCACCTGAGAGCGACGACTTTTTGCTTGCAGGCGACGCTCCTTGGCACCACGACTGGGTTTTGTGGCCACGCGGAATTTTGGCTTAAATGCAGCTTTATCCACCAGTTCCTGCAGTCGCTCCAGGGCATCCAGGCGGTTTTTCTCCTGGGTTCGGAACCTCTGAGCCTTGATAACCACCACGCCATCAGAGGAGATTCGACGATCTTTTAACTTTAAAAGACCATCCTTAATCAACTGTGGAAGTGAAGAAGCCCGAATATCAAACCGCAGATGAATTGCACTGGAAACTTTATTTACATTTTGGCCACCGGCGCCTTGTGCGCGTATCGCACTCATTTCGATTTCTTCTTGAGGGACAGACACCTTCCCTTTTCCATAAACCATAAACACCCAATGCCCGAGTTACATCATTTTACTAAAAATACAAAATCTAATGACCATTCTGCCCAAATAGTGCAGCTATTAACCAGCCCCACAACACAGATACAATTCGCCATTGACAGAAATCAAATTATAAAAAAATGCTTCCTATAAAATGAGCGTATCTAGGGGTAAACCTCATTTACCGGGAAACCCTCATTAAGTAATATTGCGCCAGCCGAATAAAAGCTATTTAAGGGGCCTTAAAGGCCAACCAGGATTTGCGGAATGATTTGTGACTTATTTTCAAGTCATAGTCAAATCCGCTAAGATTGCCCGGCTTCCTAGAAGTACTGGAGCAAAGAACAATAAAGACTCGCGCCCTGTAGTTTCCTCTGGACTGCTCCCGATGTCTCCGCGGGTGTGAGATTACCGCGACAAGGAGAAAACCATGCATAACGCCAAGCGTAGCCTCGCAGCGGCCATAGCACTCGCAACAATGACAAGCTCTGCGGCTTTTGCCAAAGAGGCAGCCTTTTCCCAGGTTATCGCCTTCGGTGACAGCCTAACCGATGTCGGCAACTACGATGTATTCACTAATGGGGGCGACGATCGCGAAGTAGCCATTAGTCTTTTATCCCAGAATCTGGGCCTGGGTGCCGTAACTCCGTCTTGTGCAGGAATGGAATCTTCCTTTTGCCTACCCACCGTAGACCCCTCACTGAGTGCAGAGGAACTTGAAGCTTCCGTTACTGCTCAGATTGCTGCTGGCTTGAGCAATGCCGGTACAGGCTGGGCCGTAGGCGGGCACAAAGCAGCTGATGTTCTGATGAATATCATCGGTCCCGACAACTATGCAGCCTACCTGCAGGCATATGGCCTGGAGGCTGACCCGAGCCGTCATAACCTGTTAAGCGCCCTGATGCCAACCACTGGTGACGAAGGCTTAACTCCCAGCTACCCGGACTCCGAACTCCTGACCCAATTGCTGGTACAACAGGCCACTGCAGCCCAATTAGTAGCCCAAGCCGAAGCTGCCCTGGCAGAAGGTGATACCGCAACTTATGCTGACCTGATGACCCAAGCTTCTGCTATGGGCGACGCCATTGAGGGCACCTTTGCTGATCTTATAGCCACTACTGGAACTTCCGGTAACCCACACCCACTGGGAATGGGCTACCTGGAAAGTACTCTGGGAAGTGCTGATCACAACGCTCTCTATTGGGTAAACGGCGGTGGTAACGACTTACTCAGCGGTTTCGAAGATGTCGTCGCTGGCACCTCAACCATCGAAGAAGTCACTGCGGATCTGGACGTTGCATCAACAATGCTGGCAAGCGCAGCTGGCGCTCTATCCGATGCAGGTGCCAATTACATCCTCGTATCCAATGTACCGGATGTCAGCAAAACTCCTGGCGTTTACGCTGCTGCATATGAAGCCGTTTACTCCAGCGACAATGCAGAGGCTCTGCAAGCTGCAGTTGATGCTGGACTAGTGAGCCAGGAAGATGCTGATGCCCAGCTGGCCACCGCCTTCGAAGAGATACTTTTCGAAGCAAGTAGCACTTCTGAAACCTTCAACTCAGCACTGTTAGCTAAGGCCAAGGATATCGACGGCGTTCTGATGGTTGACCAGGCAGGTATCCTGAAAGTCGCCCTCAATAACCCGACCATCTTTGGTTTATCCTCCTCAGAGAACCAACTGTTTTGTTACGACGGCAGTGGCAACGACTGTATTGAGCATTCCGTTTATGGCATTAACGGCACCGACCCCGATGCAGACAAGCTGATCTTCAACGACAGTGTTCACCCCACTCAAATTGGTCAGGAAATCCTCGGTGACTACTACACCGCAATCGTGAATGCTGCTCAGGTTGCCGGTCAGCTGCCAGATATCGCAATCCAGGCTACTCGCACCCACACCAACAGCCTTGACGAGAGCCTGGCCAGTGTTCGTTACCGCTCCGCTCAGACTGGCGTTTTCGCCGGTAGCTCCCTGGGTAACGTCGACTACGATACAGATTACACCGCCAATGTCAGGGGAGATGGCTACTCCAATATTCTCGGCATGACTTTCGCCGTGCGCGACAATGCGGAAATCGGTTTTGCAGTAAGCCGCTCCAATATTGATGTGGATAATTCACAGCTTGCTATTGATTCCACCTCAACCAACTACAGCGTTTTTGGCCGCATGCACTACGACATTTTCTTTGTCGAAAGTAACGCGACCCTGACCGATGTAGATTACGATGACGTCAGCCGTTCTGTCTCTCTGGGCGACACTTATAACGGTAACCTGACCGGGAATACCTCTGGCGAGAACTTGTCCTTGGGTATCACTGCCGGTGCCAACCTGCTCAACAGCGAAACCTTCCAGTTCGGTCCATTTGTAAGCTTCACCAAGGTAACTACGGATGTAGATGGCTACACCGAAGATGCCATCGAAGGCTTTACCTATACCGACCTGAGTGGCAATGAGCTCGACCCGCTGGGTATGCACTACGGTGATCAAGAGCGCCGCCTGAGAAATATGCGTTTTGGTGCTTTCGCCAATAAGAGCTGGGACACCATTAATGCCTATGCAGAAATTTGGTATGAAGACACCAACGGTACTGAAGAAGACACTATTGAAGTGGGTGTAAAATCCATGGAAGGTAATATGAATGCCATGCCTAGCTATGCCAGTGTCGACGAAGGTATCTTCAACGGTGGCATGGGTATGATTGCCGGTATCCGCTGGCAAGCAGCTGACGCTATTGCAGTTAGCGCAACTGTCGCTTCCCGCCCAACGACTGAATCTGCCTCCGTCAATTTGACTTACCGCTTCTAAGTGGTAACTGTGCCCCCTTGCCAGGGGGCACAGCCTCCCCTTCTATTTAATTTAACTACGATTCTTCTCACCTCAGAGCCTTCCCTCATCAGTGAAACTGAAAAAATAGGGTCCGTCCAAATGCTCCGATTAGAAACTGACAACCTGGTTATTCAGGAGCTTAATGAAGACCGGGATAACGGTTTAATGCTGGCACTACTCAATGATGCCGATTTTCTAAAGAATATTGGCGATCGCGGAGTTCGCACAAAACGTGAGGCTCGCAACTATATCCTAAATGGTCCCATTGCCATGTATCGTGAGCACGGCTTTGGTATGTACAAAGTGTCCTTGAACAATGGCACTGCAATAGGCATCTGCGGACTGGTTAAGCGAGAGGGGCTCAATGGAGCCGATATTGGTTTTGCCTTTTTACCCGATTATCGTGGCCAGGGTTTTGCTTTAGAAGCTGCCAAAGCTGTAATGACGTACGCCAGGGATATACTGGGATTAACGCGAATCCTTGCGATTGCACAACCAGAAAATAAACCCTCTATACGATTACTGGAAAAACTCGGCCTAGCCCACGAGAAGCAAATTGTATTGCCAGGCGAGACTGAGAAACTGGCTTTAATGGCCTGGCACAAAGACGCAGCTGAAATAACAAACTAGAATAAAAAGTATTTCTTAAGAAAGTTATTCTGATATACAACGTCGCTGCACCTTGATAATAAAAATACCACACAGACCCTGTGGTTTTTCATTGACATGCAACCATGCTGGTCTAGTCTCCAACTTACTATTAAGGAGAGGACTGCCATGATTATCGCAACCGATATGCCAGAAGTCAGTCGATGTGCCGCCAGCCAATGTGCTTATAACGCCAATGATGCTTGCCACGCCAGAGCAATTACCATTGGTGACGGTGCCGATCCCGACTGTGATACTTTCTTCACCAACTCCCGTCATACAAGCAGCTCCCGTACCGCCGGCGTTGGTGCCTGCAAAATGGAAGACTGTAAATTTAATGATGACTTCGAGTGCTCAGCAGAAAGTATTCAAATTGGGCTGATAGGAAAATCCCAGCACTGTCAGAGCTACACTCACTGACTAGGCAACCAACAACCCAATAAAAAAGCCCGGATCAACACTCACCGGGCTTTTCTATTAATCGGGGGCGATTAACTCACAGGTTCAAGTGAAGCCTCTTTTGAGCCCTCACTCACCGCAGTGCGAGGCTCCCATACAATCCCCTTGGTATCCACGTGTTGTTTAAATAAAGGCTGATAATGAGCTTCAAGTACCTTTCGCTTAATCTTTAGTGTCGGCGTTAGGAATTCATTGAGGGGAGTCCACTCTTCCTTGGTAATAAAGATGGTCTTAATCCGCTCATGTTGCGGTAACTTATCATTTACCGAGGTCAGTAGCTTCTGCAAATGCTCATTGACTTCCTCCCGTGGTAATTTTTCAGCAGACTCGGAGATAGTCACCAGCATTACCGGCTGATCCATACCGTGCCCCAGGACACAGAGCTGGGCCAGCATAGTCTCATTACCAAAAAACCCTTCGAGTCGGCTGGGCTGAATAAACTTGCCTTTACTGGTTTTGAAGGTTTCTGAAATACGCCCAGTGATATGTACCAGACCGTCCTTATCAATAAATCCAGAATCACCCGTGTGGTAATAACCGTCCCGTATTACCTCCGCAGTTTTTTCCGGTTCAAGATAGTATCCCTTCATCAAGGAACCGCTCTTAAAGAGTATCTCCCCTTCCTCAGAAATCTTAACTTCACAGCCGTGATAAGGCTTACCAACCGTCCCCGGCACAGGATCTTCCCCCGGCGGAGCAAAGCAACCATAAATAAAATTCTCGGTCATACCGTAGCCATCGGCCACCTTCATTCCCATGCGGTGGTACCAACGCAGTAGTTCAATGGAAATAGGGGACGCGCCGCTAACCAATATTTCTGCATCATCCAACCCCAGACCATTGCGAACTTTCTTTCTCAGCCAGGTATTGATTCCGGGAATTCGCAACAGTACTTCTTGCAGTGACGGAGGGATTTTTTCATCAATCCCCTCTTTAAACTTGGTCCAGAGGCGAGGAACCGAGAAGAACATCGTCGGGCGCGTGCGCTTTAAATCTTCCAGGAAAGTATCTAGAGATTCGGGGAAATGAATTGGGGTACCAGAATACAAACAATGGAATTCAACCAATATCCGCTCTGCAGCATGAGCTAAGGGCAAATAGGAAAGAACACGGTCATTCTCATCCATTCCATAACCGCGAATCATATTTGGGGAGACAAAAACCACCGAAGACCAGCTATGCATAACCCCTTTTGGATTGCCTGTAGTTCCAGAGGTGTACATGATCGTAAAGATATCATCCAGATCAAAAGTCGGCTTCTCCTCAAAGCGCTCACTCTCTTTGATTAGGGTTTCCAGATCCTGGTCACAACGGATCTCACAGCGCTGGATAGCGACCGAGGGCAGCATATCAGCAACTTCCTGTAGAGCCGCATTATTGTCGGTGGCCCCACAGAAAAGCAATTTCGAATCAGAGTGCTGTAAAACATAAGTCATTGAGGAGACAGATTGACCTGGGTAAAGCGGCACGCTGATCATTCCCGCCAGCATGATACCCACATCCACAATAATCCAGTCCGCACAATTTTTGCCGTGAATAGCGATGCGATCACCGGGCTCGTACTGAGCGCGCAGGTAGCCAGCAATCCTGCGAGCCCGATCCATTACCTCACCCCAGGTATAGTCTCTCCATTGCCGCTGCTGCATTTGGCGAAGAAAGACCGTATCAGCCTGCTGCGCCTCCCTCTGATAAAGAAGCTCTAAAGGTTGCAGGCCCTTCACCTTCTCGTATTTTTCTTCCGGGGTCATCGCTAGTCCTCTCTGATTATTGTGTTTTTTTTAATTATGAGCAGTATGATTTGTCCGGGCAGATTGCACCAATATGCAGCACACCCTGAGCGGAGTTACCAAGATAACTAAGCAGTAAAGCCATTAAATAACGACTTTTACTCGGCTTGGCTAGATCCGCCGAATGAATATGGCAGATGAAACACCTAAAAAGGCAGAATCTCTGACAGTTATTGTTTTACCTTAAGTTACTGAAGATCAGCTATTAGTGCAATTATTGTTATCAACAATAAAATGCGAATGACTGGTCACAAAGGAGCAGGCTCTTTGCTGCTTAATTGGGACATCAGGTCTAACAAAAGTATCCCTTTTATCAGGGCGCTACTTACTAATAGGACTAAAAACTAGAGCATTGTGGTACACAGTGTCACATGAGTGTAATTCAAAATTACTTTTGATTTCTTAAAAATTTAATCCGCACCAATTTCTAGTTTGATATCAGGGTTACAGAGAAACAACCTGAGACAACAAGCAAAAACAAATAGCAACACCCAACTTAAAAAGCCCGAAAACTACAAAAGCTTCCTTTTAGCAAGTGCGAGCACCCAGGTAAAACTAAAAACGACAAAAGCCGCGGAGACTTAAAATCCATTTAAGGCAATTAATACAATAACCTTAATTTAATTAAGAACATTAACAGCTCTTAAATATTGAAAATAGCCGCCTCGATACGTCAGAGAAAATAACTTTAATTTCTCATTCAAGAATATACTTTCAGAGCTCGCAACACCGAAAGCATTGTAAGTTTTGTTTAAAAATAGATGTGTTTAACTGGGCGTTAAAAGCGAGATTGAGGAGGGAGAAATGGGGAGAGGGATGTGAAAAACACCCCCCTCTCCTACAAATTGTATTAACCTACCTTTTCTCCGTGAGCCTGCTTATCAGCATGGTAAGAAGAGCGTACCAAGGGGCCACAGGCCGCGTGCTTAAAGCCGATTTGCTCGGCGTAGCGGCGATACTCTTCAAACTCATCCGGGTGGACGTAGCGCTGCACCGGCAAGTGTTCTTTACTCGGTTGCAGATACTGGCCGATCGTAAGCATATCGATATCATGCTCGCGCATATCGTCCATTACCTGGAAAATTTCCTCTTTCTCCTCACCCAGGCCAACCATCAACCCGGACTTGGTCAGTACGTCAGGGCGACGCTTTTTGTATTCCTGCAGCAGCTTTAAAGACCACTTGTAATTGGCACCGGGACGAGACTCTTTATACAGGCGTGGCACAGTCTCCAAATTGTGGTTAAACACATCCGGAGCTTCTTTCTCCAGAATGTCCAGCGCTACATCCATACGGCCGCGGAAATCCGGAGTGAGAATTTCCACTTGCAGGTTCGGGGATTGCGCTCTCGATTCACGAATACAATTGGCAAAATGCTCGGCGCCACCATCGCGCAAGTCATCCCGGTCAACAGAGGTGATTACCACATAGCGCAAACTCATTGCAGCAATGGCATCCGCCAGGTTCTTAGGCTCTTCCGGGTCCAGTGGATTGGGCTTACCGTGGCCTACGTCGCAGAAAGGACAGCGACGGGTACAGATTTCACCCATGATCATAAATGTCGCGGTACCGCCACTAAAGCACTCTCCCAAATTAGGGCAGCTCGCCTCTTCACAAACCGTTGACAGTTTTTGTGAGCGGAGAATATTTTTGATGCGATCCACTTCTTTTGAAGCGGGAACCTTTACGCGAATCCAGTCAGGCTTACGCAGCAGGTTATCGCTGGCAATCACCTTCACCGGGATACGCTCTACCTTATCGCCATCGCGAAGTTTCTCCCCCTGCTGGAGGCGGCGAGTACGCTTAACGGGCACCAGGTCGGGTTTATCAGCCATTACTTAATTCCTGCTGTTCTGCGCTCAGCTGCGCAAATACTTTTTCATCAATGGGTTGCCACTGGGCGTCGGGCAACTGAAGAGTGTGGAGCAGCTCGCGTACAAAAATCTCGGCGACCTGGCTCCAACTCGGGGTTGGTTCCAATATTTCTGCCATCTGCACCATCTGCATCCCCGCATAGCCACAGGGGTTGATCCGCAGGAATGGAGCCAGATCCATATCGATATTGATGGCGATACCGTGGAAACTGCACCCCCGCCGAACTCGCAATCCGATAGAGGCAATCTTACTTCCCGCACGTGGGCCTTCAGTGAGGTAGACCCCAGGCGCATCGGCCCTGGGTGCCGCTGCAACACCAAAAGTTTCCAGCATTGCCACCGTGGCAGTCTCCAGGGCAGTGACCAGATCACGCACGCCGATTTTTGCTCTGCGCAGGTCCAACAATGGGTACACCACCAACTGGCCGGGGCCGTGATAAGTCACCTGTCCCCCACGATCCACCTGAACCACGGGTATATCACCGGTATTCAGCAGGTGCTCGGCTTTGCCTGCCTGCCCCTGGGTGAAAACCGGCTCGTGCTCTACACACCAGATCTCGTCGACACTTTCGCCATCGCGACTATCGGTATAGCGCGACATGGCCTGCCAGACACTCTTGTAATCTCGCCGCGCAAGATCGCGAACAATGGTCATCAGAGCACCATATGCACAGCGGGGTGCTGTTTCAGTTCTTCAAATAATGCTTTGAGCTGCTCCTCACCAGTGGCGAGGATAAAGAAAGTCATTGAGGTGAATTTACCAGTACTACTGTCACGCAAGGTAACGCGCTCTTCATCCAGGCCGGGGGCATGGCGACGCATCACATCCAGTACAAATTCGTGCGCCTCATCATTGGCATCACGCACGACCTTGACCATGTAGTCTTCGCAGGGAAATTCAATTTTCGGGGCTTTTTGATTGGGATCTTGACTCATACCACTCTCCGGGGCCGGGCTGTTAGATATTGAGAAAAGCTTAGGCACAGCCGGGCGGCGATTATACAGCGGCTAAACAGCAGTGGACAGTGAGCAAAAGGGGAAGTGGACAGAGAGTGGGGAGGGATGGACAGGGATGGGAATCATTCCCATCCCTAAATCAGCATTTAGCTAAAAAAGCCCATTACGAAGCGCTTGATGGAGTCCCACATGCGCTTGAAGAAACCGGCACGCTCCACATCTTCGGCAGCAACGGCTTTAACATCGGCGACAGTCTCACCATCCAGGGTCACAACAACTTTACCCACTGGTTGGCCCTTCTGCACAGGCGCTTCCAGCTCACCATCCACAATCAGGTCGGCCTTAATGCCTTCCTCACCGCCTCGGGGGATGGTAACGAATACATCTTTAGCTACGGCAATACCCACGCTGGGCTCTTTACCACCCCAGACACGCTCCGTCTGCAACTCTTCACCCTGACCGTAGACCTTGTGGGTTTGGTAGTAGCGGAAGCCGTAGGCCAGCAGTTTTTGGGTTTCAGAGGCGCGCTTCTCATCACTGTCGGTGCCGACAACAATAGCAACCAGGCGCATGCCGCGCTTCATTGCAGAAGCCACCAGGCAGTACCCTGCTTCTTCCGTATGACCGGTCTTAATTCCGTCTACAGAGGAGTCGCGCCACAGCAAACGGTTGCGGTTGGGCTGGTTAATGCCGGAGTAGCTGAAATACTTCTCGGAATAAATATCGTAATGCTCCGGGTGGTCCATTATCAGCGCACGCGCCAGTACACCCAGGTCATGGGCAGTCGTTACATGCCCCTCTGCAGGCCAGCCAGTGGCGTTGACAAAGTTAGTATCTTCCATGCCCAGCAGCTCTGCCTGCTGGTTCATAACTTCGGCAAAGACCTCTTCGCTACCGGAGACGTGTTCTGCCAGGGCGATACTCGCATCGTTACCGGACTGAATAATCACACCGCGCATCAAGTCGATAACCGGCACCTGGTCACCCACTTTGACAAACATCTTGGAGCCACCCTTGCGCCAGGCCTTTTCAGAGATACGAACCATATCGTTTTCTTTGATGCTCCCCTTAAGGATCTCCTCAGAAACGATATAGGCCGTCATCATCTTGGTTAGGCTTGCCGGCGGTACCGGAGTATCCGCCTCGTGCTCAACCAGGACCTGACCGGTGTTGGCATCTAAGAGCAGGTAAGACTTTGCCGCCAATTGAGGCGGTGCAGGGATAAGAGATTGCGCCTGGGCCAGGCCCGCACATAACAACAGGAAAGAACAGGCGATAATCCGTGTGATCATAGGTATATGTCTCGTCATTCCTCGTTTTCGTTGGCTTAACCTGCAACGAAATCTACAAGGTTAATCAGCGGCACTAGAGCTTGTCACCAAACGCCGCCTATCATTACAAAATTACAAAATACAAGAAAAAACGCGTCAATGCGCACTATTTTGTGAACGGGTATTCAAATGACTGCCGCCGATAGCATCAGTCACAATCATTTAAGGCAGATATCACCCTTACCTATTGATACCCAAAAGCCCACAACACTATTCGTAAACTACTTGTGGCTGTCCAAATTGCTTTTGCTCAACAGTTTCCCGCGCTGTTGCCAAAGCTCTCTGCTGGGTGAGTGGGCCAATTCGAACTCGATAATAAGTCTTGCCGCCACTCTGAACAGAACTAACAGCAACAGGATAGTCAATGGCCGCTGCCAATTGGGTGCGAATTTCCTGGGCCTGCGCGGAACTGCTATAAGCACCAACTTGCAGATAGGTATTGTCGGGCAACTTGATAGTCGTATCTTCCGCCAAACCAGCGGTGCCATCACTATTGGCCAGTACTTCATTGGCCGCCGGCAACGCGGCCGGGTCCAGAGCCTCTACCTCAACCCGAGCAATGCCTTTATCAATGTATCCGAGCTTTTGCGCAGCAGTATAACTGAGGTCGATGATGCGCCCGTGCACAAAGGGCCCCCGATCGTTTACCCGCACGATAATACTGCGGCCATTGTCGAGATTGGTGACCTTGGCATAGCTGGGCAGTGGTAGCGTTTTATGGGCAGCAGACATGGCATACATATTGTAGACCTCGCCATTTGCAGTGCGTCGGCCGTGGAATTTTGTTCCATACCAGGAAGCCTGCCCCACCTCTTTATAGCCCTTGACGTCATTGCGTACACGATACGTGACACCGTTGACCTTATAAGGGGATTTATTGCCGGCGTCGCCGATCGGCTCTCGGACAGGGATCGGCTCAGGGGCTGCTTGCATATTTACCGGAGCAGCAGGGCCACTATCCTTGATGCTATTAAAGTCCGGTTGCTTGGTGTTTTCGGTTTTCTGTGGTTTTGGCTGCGGGCCACTACAGGCCGCTAATATCAGGACCGCCAGGGCCACTCCCCAACGCGCTTTGCACTGAAACATAATCCCCCCGGCGCGCGACAACTTATTGCTGCCGTCTCCAAGCCGCTATTATCTGGAACTGCTAAATAAAATAGAAAAATATGAACGCTAAAAACCCAAATGGTTCCCTCCATTTGGGTTAAATTTAGCTGCGGGACTGAAGCCGCCTTAAGACTTGCCGCCTCTCGCTTTAACGATCTCTTGGGCCAGGTCATTGACGGCCATAGCGTAGAGACGACTGCGGTTATAGCGGGTGATAGTCGCGAAATTATTCAAACCGAGCCAATACTGTTTTCCCTGCTCAGTTTGCAGGGAGAATACGTTGGCCGGCATTTCCGGAGCCACCTGGCTAGTAGCGTTAAAGCCTTTGTCCGCCAATTCTCCAACGGTCCACTGCGGCTGCAGAGTATCGTTGACGATTGTCATGTCCGCATTCGGGCGGGGGCTGGCCAGTACCGCGACCGGTTCACCGGGCTTCCATCCATGTTTGACGAAATAGTTAGCCACACTGCCGATCGCATCGGTAGGGTTATTCCATATATCTGCCTTGCCATCGTCGCTGAAGTCCACCGCATAAGAACGGTAGCTTGAAGGCATGAATTGACCGTAGCCCATAGCCCCAGCATAAGAGCCCTTGAGAGCCAAGGGGTCCATATCCTGCTCACGAGTCAGCAGAAGGTAATTTTCTAACTCTTTGGTAAAAAACGCAGAGCGACGGGGGTAGTTAAATGCCAGCGTGGAAAGTGCATCCAAAACCCGGTAGCCGCCCATATTACCGCCGTATCGGGTTTCAATTCCGATGATGGCAACAATCATCTCTGCCGGTACACCGTATTTCTTTTCAGCCTCAGCCAGGGCCTCGGCGTTTTGATCCCAGAAGTCCACCCCACCGGCAATGCTCTGCGGGGTGAGAAACAATTTGCGATACTCGTGCCAGGGCTTGGCTTTCTCGGCTGGCCGTTTGATCGCCTTTAGAATGGAATCTTTGCGCTTGGCCTCACGCATCAGAGTCTGCATTTCTTCGCGATTAAAATCGTGCTCTTCCACCATATAATCTACGAATTCTTGCGCTTGTTTATTATTTCCATGACCCGGTTCCTGCGCACAGGCGGCGAGGGCCAGTCCCATCCCGATTAATAATCCCGAGGTCCACTTCAAAACGACCGCTCCTGTCTTCATCTCGCGTCTCTAAATCCGGTTATTGTCCCTATGCAGTGTTCCTCAAAAGTGAACTCTGCGCCGCTCAGTGCCAACAGCCATCAACAAGCCAAATCCGGCCATCAATGTAATCAAGGATGTCCCGCCGTAACTAATCACTGGCAAAGGCACCCCCACCACCGGCAACAATCCTGTAACCATACCAATGTTTACAAATACATAGACAAAAAAAGTGAGGGTAATACTCCCCGCCAACAGTCGGCCAAATACGTGCTGGGCCATAAAGCTGATGTAAATGCCGCGGGAAATAATCAGTACATATAGCAAAAGCAGCAACAGGGCGCCGCGCATACCCCACTCCTCCGACAGTACCGCGATAATAAAATCGGTATGGCTCTCCGGCAGGAAATCGAGCTGTGACTGGGTTCCCTGCAGGTAGCCTTTGCCGTAAACACCACCGGAGCCGATAGCCGCTTTGGAGTTAAATATATTCCAACCAGCACCAAAACGGTCATCATCTGGGTTGAGCAGAGTCAAAATTCGCTGCCGCTGGTAATCGTGGAGCCCCCAGTGCCAAATTGGATAGGCAGCAACCAACAGCGCCATTGCCGCGGCACTGATCATCTTCCAACTCAACCCCGCTAGATACAGGGCAAAAAGACCGGACGCCGCAATCAGGATCGAGGTCCCCAAATCCGGTTGCCGTACGATAAGAGCTGCGGGAATCGCCACAATTGCCAAAGCTCCAATCACCGTGGTCAGTGATGGCGGCAAGCGGCGTTGATGCAGGTAAGCTGCCACTGCCATGGGGACACCGAGCTTCATCACTTCCGATGGCTGGAAGCGAAACCCGCCTATCTCCAGCCAGCGCTGTGCCCCCATCGCCTTGGTACCAAAGAACAATACCCCAACCAATAGCGCACAACCGGCCAAATAGGCCCAGGGGGACCAGCGCCGATAAAAATCCAGGGGGATTTGCGCAACGATAAACATGCCCACAAAGGCCACGCACATAAAAATTGACTGGCGCCGCACATAGTTCATATCACCGCCAGAAGCGCTGTACAGCACTCCAAGTCCTACGGCGGCCAACACCAACAACAGCACCAGTAGCGGTATATCAATATGCAGGCGGCGTGAGAGACTGGCCGGTTTGCGCAGACTGCCGTGGGCATCTGACAAACGGTGGGAGAAATCGCGACTAGCCATTGCCAGCCCCCTCGCTCAAATAAGTGGTATCCGCCGTCTTCTGCGGTTCCAACTGCGGGCGTGACATCCACTCCGCAAATAGCTCTCTTGCCACCGGGGCAGCGACCTTGCCGCCGCCCTCACCATTTTCGACTAATACCGAAACAGCGATACGGGGGTTATCCACAGGCGCGAAGGCCACAAACAGGGCGTGGTCTCGGTGGCGCTCTTGCAGGGCCTCTGAGTCATAGCGCTCCCCCTGGGCAATACCGACCACCTGAGCGGTACCGGACTTACCCGCCACGCGGAAGTCCAGATCTTTACCTGCCCGTTTCCCGGTACCGGTACGGTGGTTGACTACAGCCTCCATTCCCTCGAATACCAAATCCCAGTGATCAGGGCGGGCCTCGAGGTTGTGCAGTATCTCGGGAGGTTGTTCCACCCCGTTGATCGACTTGACCATCTGCGGGCGGTAGTGGGTACCGCGATTGGCAATCGTGGCAGTCATTACTGCAAGCTGCAGTGGCGTCGCCAACACAAACCCCTGCCCCAGCACCGCATTCAAACTGTCACCGGGGAACCAGGGCATTCCGCGGGCGCCGCGCTTCCAGTCTCGGGAAGGAAATAGTCCAGAGCGCTCCATGGGCAGATCAATCCCTGTCTTGCTGCCCAAGCCAAAATGAGAGGCGATGCTGTGCATATCATCGATATCCCAGCGGTGCGCCATATCCCAAAAGTAGACGTCACAGCTCTGCGCCATGGCCTGTATCAGATCCACTTTCTCACCGTGCCCCCAGCGCACGTGGTCGCGGTAGATGCGCGGATCGTTGGGCAGCTTGTAAAAGCCGGGGTCCTTGACTGTACTCTCTCGAGTAATAATGCCCGCCTGGAGTCCACCCAGCCCCATCAACGGCTTTAAAGTGGAACCCGGTGGATACTGACCCTGCACCGCCCGATTAAACAGGGGCACATCGAGGGAATCGCTGAGGGCGCGATAGTCGGCAAAGCTGATGCCGGTCACAAACAAATTGGGGTCGAAGGACGGCTTGCTGACAAACGCCAACACGCCACCGCTATTTACATCGATCGCAACTACTGCACCGCGACGATCTCCCAGGGCATCAGAGGCGACTTGTTGCAGTTGAGCATCCAGGTTGAGCACCAGATCCGAGCCCGGTTTGGGGTCCTGGCGCTCCAGTACTCGTAAAACCCGGCCACGAGCATTAATTTCAACATTTTCATAACCGACCTCACCAAGCAGGAGGTCCTCGTAGGAGCGTTCCAACCCAACCTTACCGATGCTACGGGTACCGCGATAGCGGCGCACATCATCCTCGGTAAAGTTACTCAGGTCCCGGTCACTGATTCGCCCCACATAGCCCACACTGTGGGCAAATAAATCCCCGAGGGAGTAGTAACGCACCAACTCCGCCTCCACTGACACCCCAGGCATACGGAATTGATTAACACTGATCCGTGCGATTTCATCTTCGTTCAAACGAAACCGGAGAGGCACTGGCTCATAGGGGCGCCGGCGCTTGAGGCGTTTCTGGAATTTGGTGACATCGTTTTCATCGAGTCGCACCAGGTTACCGATCAGCTCTAGCGTGGCATCCATATCGCGAACGCGCTCGCGAACAATCGACAAGTTATAACTGGCGCGGTTATCGGCTAGCAAAATGCCGTTGCGGTCGTAGATCAATCCGCGGGTCGGCGCGACCGGGCGCACCTGGATACGGTTCTCATCAGATTGAGTGCGGTAGTCTTCGTAATTAACCACCTGGAGGTTGTAGAAACGCGCTACGAGAACACCCAGTAAAAAGATAACCCCCACAAGCGCCACCAACATACGATTGCGAAACAATCGCTGCTCGGTATGGGGGTCCTTGAGATGGTAATCGTGCGGCATCAGAATTTATTCGATGGTTTTTGACTGGCGTGCAAAAAATCTAATTCCCTACATTAACACAGGGCGAGTCAGGAGAGAGAACCGAGTCGGCAAATCTCTCCGCGACTTATCGCAAATATTTTATTTGTGGTAGGGATGGCCGGCCAATAATGTCCAGGCGCGATAAATTTGTTCAGCCAGAACCACCCTCACCAGCGGGTGCGGCAAGGTCAGTGGGGACAGAGACCAGCGCTGGCGAGCACGGGCGAGGCAGTCTTCGGATAAACCGTCGGGCCCGCCAATTAACAGGCTGATATTTTCCCCAAGCATTTGCCAATCACTTAATTGCGCCGACAACTGCTCGGTACTCCAGGGCTTGCCTTTCACATCGAGCGCTACCACGTGGTCCCGCGGTCCCAAAGCGGCGAGCATCGCCTCGCCCTCTTTTTTTCGCGCTTTTTCAATCAGGGCTGCAGAGCTCTTTTGGCCTCGTTGGCCGAGTGGAATTTCCACCATTTCCAGAGCAATTTCCCGGGGCAGGCGCTTAGCGTACTCGGCGTAGCCCTCCTGCACCCAAGCCGGCATTTTTCCACCGGCGGCAAGAATGCGGATTTTCACAGCAATTAACCCTGGTGCGGATCACTGCCATCGGCATCGTCACGGGTATTCGGAGTCATAGACCAGAGTTTTTCCAGATCGTAGAAACCGCGAACATCTGCGAGCATCACGTGAACAACCAAGTCACCGTAGTCGACTAATACCCACTCGCCCTGGTCAACACCTTCAACACCAATGGGGCGAATACCTTCTTTTTTCAGCTCGTCTACAACGTTCTCTGCCAGGGACTTAACCTGGCGGCTGGAAGTACCAGTACAGATCAGCAGATTGTCCATTACATCTGAAAGCCCGGAAACATCCAGGGAAACAATATCCTTACCTTTCAAATCTTCCAGCGCATTGAGAGCGATATCTTTAATATTTGTCATAACACCTTGATTCATTGCGGGTCGCCTGAAGCAACCTCTGTATAAAGTCGATGATCTTCTATGTACTGCAACACAGTTGCGGGCAGTAAATAGCGTGGCGACTGGCCACTTTTAATTAATTCGCGAATTTGCGTCGCGGAAATTGGCAACATGGTCTGCTCCCGCAACAGCAGGCAACCACATGCTCGTGTATGCAAGCCTGCAACCGTGCCCCGATGATTCTCCAGCAGTTCTGCCAGAGGGCCATGCTCTTCGCTATCGCGATCTGGCAGGTGCCAGCCCGGCCTTGTTACCACCACCAGATGTGCCAGCTCCAAGAGGCGCTCCCAGCGGTGCCAGCGGTGCAGACTCAATAGGGAGTCCAATCCCATGCAGAAACTGATGGAGGTTTCACCTCCCAGTTCACTGCGCAGCTCCTCCAGGGTATCTACCGTATAAGTAGCTCCGCCACGATGGAGTTCTCGCTCATCCAGGGTGAGCTCATCACACCCCTCAAGCGCCAGAGCCAGCATTTCGCTACGCTGGCGGGACGATACACCTGGCGTCTGCCGGTGGGCAGGCTGGTGGCTGGGTAGCAGGCGCATTTCATCAAATTCGAGCACCTGGCGCAGCTCCAGCGCCATGCGCAAATGACCGAGATGAATCGGATCAAAGGTTCCGCCAAACAGGGCCAACTTATGCCTTTTGCTCGCCACAATTATTTCTCGTACCCCCCGCACTCGCTGCCCCAAAGGGAAAAGTGCTTATTGCCGGATATGGCCATCTCCGAACACAATCCATTTTTGCGAAGTGAGCCCTTCCAGGCCAACCGGGCCGCGGGCGTGGATTTTATCAGTACTGATACCAATTTCCGCCCCCAAGCCGTACTCGAAACCGTCAGCAAAGCGGGTTGAGGCATTAATCATCACTGAGCTGGCATCCACAGCACTCATAAAACGGCGGCTGCGACTGTAATCCTGGGTGACAATTGCCTCGGTGTGGCCGGATCCGTAACAGGCAATATGGTCCATAGCCGCTTCCATATCCGCAACAACACGCACAGCCAGAACCGGGGCAAGGTATTCCTCACTCCAGTCATCTTCTGTCGCCGCTACACAGTGAGCAATGATTTCACGGGTCCGGTCACAACCGCGCAATTCAACCCCTTTGTCTTCGTAGGCACCAGCCAAGCGCGGCAGTATATCCGCCGCAACCATCTCGGCAACTAAAAGTGTTTCCATGGCATTACAAACACCATAGCGATGGGTCTTGGCATTGAGGGCGATATCGAAAGCTTTGTCCAGGTCAGCCCGATCATCGATATACACATGACAAACACCGTGCAGGTGTTTGATTACCGGCACCCGGGCTTCGCGACTGACCCTTTCAATCAAGCCGGTTCCGCCCCTGGGTACAATCACATCCACATATTCCGGCATAGTGATCAGGGCACCCACCGCCGCTCGATCGGTGGTATCGACAACCTGCACCGCCGTTTCCGGCAAACCCGCTTCGCGCAAGCCGGCGGTAATACAGGTGGCAATTGCCTTGTTCGAGTGCAGCGCTTCACTGCCTCCACGCAAAATTGTGGCATTGCCGGATTTTAAGCACAGGCTCGCTGCATCAATGGTCACATTGGGCCTGGACTCATAAATAATGCCCACCACCCCTAGGGGCACACGCATTTTGCCCACTTGAATACCGCTGGGGCGATAGCGTAAATCTTCAACTTCTCCCACCGGGTCGGGCAGCTCTGCCACCTGCACCAAGCCCTCGATCATGCCATCGATGCGGGCATCGTTAAGCTCCAGACGATCCAGAAGAGCCGCATCCAGGCCGCGCTCGCGACCGGCCTGCATATCCAATGCATTGGCCTTCAGTAAAGATACTCGCTGTGTCTCCAGTTGGGCAGCGATGGCTTTAAGAGCATTATTTTTGGTGGAGGTATCCGCAGCAGCTATCTGTTTGGCGGCGGTACGGGCTGCGCGCCCCATTTGTTCGAGCTTGGCGCGAGTGGATTGCTGATCAGCGGTGTCTGTGGCGGTCACTTGGCTCTCCGTGCAAAATCCGGTCGGCCGCGCAGTATAACCCAGCGAGACCCGGTTGAAAGTGCCGATTACCGGGCCCCACAGCTTTATATCTAGCTATTCCCGCGTCCAACGGTCCAGGTTCTCGGCAATGGTTGCAAGCCGCATAAGAGGATCTTCTACCGCTAGCAAGTCGGTGCGAACCTTATCTTCCAATGGCAGAAGCTGAGCCAATTGCCAGGATAGTGAGTCCGCAGACTCCACCGGCTCAAATTTAAGTGATAGCGTCTGTGCCCGCTCCTTCAACTCCTCCAACACCGACAGAAGACCATCGCAATCCGCTGGAATCGGCTTTTCATCTTCATCTGGTATCCATTCCACGTCCCCCAGAAGCAAGTCATCTTCTGCGCGACGGGTGTGGACAATGCGAAAGCGACGCCGACCTTTCACCTCCACATTTAGCAGCCCTCCCTCGCCCTGCCCCCAATCCACGATGTCGACATAAACACCGAGAGGCCATACTGAAGCGCGCCCCACTTCGCCCCCGGAGCGAATCAAAACAATGCCGAAGCCACTATTGGTTTTCATGGACTCACTGACAAGGTGAATATAGCGCTGCTCAAAAATCCGCAGGGGCAAAGTCACGCCGGGGTATAGAGGGACACTCAGGGGAAAAAGGGGTATCTGTTGCAAAGTCATCACTCATTATTTTTTGTGTGCCCTAAAGATAACATCGCCCTAGGGAACTCTGCGGCAGGTTAAGAGACTTTTTACCGCCAACCGGTTGGATTGCAAGCAAGTTTTTCCACTTTGCGGTAATTGTCGCTGGCAAGCCCAACACCCAGCCTTTAAGCTGCTGCGGTAAATTGACCAAACGGAGATTTTTCATGCCTACAGCAACCGCTCGCCATATCCTGGTTGAAAATGAACAGCAGTGCCAGGACCTGAAACAGCAAATCGAGAACGGCGCTGACTTCGGTAAAATTGCCGAGCAGTACTCCCAGTGCCCCTCTAGCCGTTCCGGCGGTGACCTGGGCTCTTTCAGCAAGGGAATGATGGTTCCCGAATTTGACAAGGTCGTATTTTCCGAAGAGCTGCATAAGGTACATGGCCCAGTCAAAACCCAGTTTGGCTACCACTTGCTGGAAATTACCAGCCGCCAAGACTGAGTCCCGACTGTTAAGCAGACATAAAAAAGCCGGGGTTATCCCGGCTTTTTTTATATTTCAAATTCCTTCGCTTCAGGCGCTGGGCGCCTCCTGCATCGGTGCCTCGGGCTCAACTTTATCAGCTTGCCTCTGACGACCGAGGGGCTTGAACATCACCAGCAACAGGGGCAGAAGTGTCAGGGAACCCAACAGTGCGGCGGACATCGCCAGCGCGGTGAGGAGACCGAAATAGATCGACGGAACAAACTTCGACAGCGCCAAAATTGAGAAACCGACAATAATCGTGATCGCAGTGTAGAACATGGCACGACCAATCGTCGCATGGCTGCGATGCATGGTCGCCAGATAATTGCCATCTTTGGCAAACTCCGCGCGGAAGCGATACAGGTAGTGAATCGCATGGTCCACCCCGATACCCACGGTAATCGCGGCGATAGTGATGGTCATCATATCCAGCGGAATACCCGCGAGCCCCATACCACCAAGTACCACACAGGCCGCCAGCATATTTGGCACCAGTGCAATCAGAGCAATCCACAGAGAGCGGAATAGCACCAGGAACATCAGCAGGATTCCGACAAAAACAGCACCCAGGGTCAGGATCTGGGATTTAAACAGGCTCTGTAACATATTGTTGTACAGAACCAACAGGCCGGTCTGATGAACATTCTCTGGAGCTATGCCCATCTCATTGTGAGCGTAGTTGTAGATACGCTGGATCAGCTCATCGCGACGCAGGGTGGGGTCTGTCTCCATCACCCGCAGGGTGATACGAGCCTGGTTATTCTCCACGGATAAATAGGGGTCTACCAGAACGGAGCGAATTTCGGCCGGCAGGCTGGTATTGGCCACCGCCAGCTCAAAGTCATTGAGGGGGCCGCCATTCAGATCCACGGCAACTTTATACAGGGTCGCCAGAGATTGAACCTTGCCTATCTCCGGCTGCTCCTCCAGGTAATCATGCAGCTGCTCCAGCTTTGCCAAACCGGCAACCGTAAACCAGTAGCTCTGCTCCACTGACTCCTCTTCACCGCCAAATGGATCATCGGAGGCAAAGGGGTCCTCTTCTACAGCGAAGGGATCTTCCTCTGCTTCCATCGCAAAGGGATCTTCTTCTCCCTCGAAAGCTGCCTCCTGCTCCTCGGGCTGATCCAGGATAATATCCAAGGTCACAGTGCCACCCAGGCGGCGGTCAATCACCAGCATGCCCTGATAAATTTCCGTGGAATCATCGAAGTAATCGATAAAGCGGTTTTCCACTTTCAGCTGGGATATGCCCACTACACTCACGACGGCTGCCAGCAGTGAAATACCTAGCACCACAAACTTGTGGCGCTCGGCAAAGCGGGAAAACTGCAGGGTAAATGCGTGGGAGTTATCTGCACTTACACTGCCCACACGCTTCGGCAGCACCATCAGGAAACTGGGAATAATCAGGAACGACAGCAGCAGAGCCACAGTCACACCCATCGTCATCATCCAGCCAAAATCGATAACCGGGCGAATGCCGCTCACCACCAGGGACACAAAAGCCACGATGGTGGTCAGTGCGGTATACAGGCAGGGCTTGGCCATAAAGCGCACTGTCTGGAATACCAGCTTTTCAAGATTCCAATCCGGGTTCTGGGCAATATATTCCCGGTAGCGCACCGCCAGGTGGATGGTAATTGCCAAGGTAATAATTAACAACAGTGCGACAAAGTTGGCCGAGATCACTGTCAGTCGCCAATCCAGCCAGCCGAGTAGCCCCAGCATCACCACCGCAGTGGTAACACAAGTCATCAGCGGCAACAGCACCCAGCGCGGCTGGCGGAAAATCAGCAACAGGGTAATCACGATAAAAGCGAGGATCCCCACACCGAATACCAGCAGGTCGCTTTTAATAAACGAGATCATATCGGCGGTAATCATGGTGACACCACCGAGGAACAGCTCCGCTTCGCCGTTGTAGCCAGCCAGAATTGCACGCACGGTATCGACGCGCTGGTGGGCAATTTTCTCTTGCTCAGTACGATGGGCCAGATAGACCGCGCTGATCTCCTCCAGGCGAACGGCCTCTTCTGGAGTCAGTCCCTCTGTATTGCGCTTGCTGCGCAAAGCATCCCGCTCGCGCACCATCTCGATGCCGCGGCTATCCAGTTTCAGGTTCGCCAGAATGGCTGTCGTCTGCCCGTCCGGGCTCAGGATCAACTCCCGATAAATCGGGCTTGAGAGGAACTCTTGCCGGGCCATATCCCGATCGACATCGGGCCTGGCGAGCGTGCGCACCTCATCGCTGATATCGGTGAGAACCAGCTTGGGGCTGTACAGCAGTGGGACATCGAGAATGCTCTGCACACTGGACACACCATCTACCTTGGCCAATTCATCCCGCAACTTGCCCAGGGTTTCCAGGGACTCATCACTGAACAGGTCCCCAGTCTTGGAGCGGTAAGTGACAACCAGGAAGTCGCCACTGGCATAGCGCTCGGAAATCTCGCGGAAATAATCCAGGGATTTATCAGCTTCCAGAGTGAGGGAATCGGCAGAGGCGTCGATCTTCAGGCGGGACAATCCGAGGGCTGCCAGCAGGGTTAACAGGCCGATAACCACCAACACCACAGCGGGCCGCTTGGTCACCAAGTATTCATAAGACTTCTGTAAAGCTGACAGCATAAATTTCCGCTTCTTTCCAAACTAAAAACTGGCCGCATTGCGGCGCGCATATTGTTCGCCTATGCGATGAATTAGCAAACCTAAAATTTGCCACCGCACCGTTTTATTGGAACTTTTTTCAGGGATTGTCGATATGCCCCAGGTCGCGTTCGGGAAACAGGGTGTCCCTGACGCGACGTTTGAGCTCCTTGGCACCGGGAAAGCCGCCGTCACGCTTGCGCTCCCAGATCAAAATTTCGCCAACCCGAATCTCGAATACTCCCCCAGTACCCGGTTGCAATGCAACCTGATTAAGGTCATCGGCGAAAGTGTGCAGCAATTCCTGGGCCATCCAGGTGGCTCGCAACATCCAGTTGCACTGCACACAGTAGTGAATCGTAATACTCGGTTTTATCTCATTGCCCATCCTGCTCTCCCCAGCTGGGCAACAGCTTCTGCTCGATGCCCAACTGGTCGAGCAGTCGAGCCACCACGAAGTCCACAATATCTTCCACCGAACTGGGCCTCTGGTAAAAGCCAGGGCTGGCCGGCAGGATCATGGCCCCCATGCGGGTGAGTTTCAGCATATTTTCCAGGTGAATCTCGGAGTAAGGTGCCTCGCGGGGAACCAGAATGAGCTGGCGGCGCTCTTTCAGGGCTACATCCGCAGCCCGCTCAATCAGGTTGTTCGATGCTCCACAGGCCACCGCAGACAAGGTGCCACCACTTGCCGGGCAGATCACCATACTGGCTGGCGCCCCGGTTCCAGAAGCCACCGGGGAAAACCAATCGCGCTTGCTGAAAAGGGTCAGCTGGCCTTCCTGCGCGGCAAAACGATCGGCGAGGAAATTCTGCAACTCGCGCTCATCGCCCTCCGGCAACTGCATATCAGTTTCGGTGTTGATGACCACCTGAGCCGCCTCAGACAACAGCAACCACACGCGCACATTCGATGCCAGCAGGCATTGCAACAGGCGCAAACCATACTGAGCGCCGGAGGCCCCGGTCATAGCCAGGGTCACGGTCTTTTCGAAAGAGGATTGATGCAAAGTCGATACCTTATTAAGCCCTGCGAGCATAGGACTGCGCAGGAAACATTAGTCTTCTGACTTAGAGATCGTATTTCTGTTCCAGGGCACCGATAAGGCGCTGGTGGATACCGCCAAAGCCGCCGTTGCTCATCACTACGATATGGCTACCGGAATCGGCTAGCTGCAACACAGATTCCACACCATCTTCAATCGAATCAAAAGTTTTGGCCGGCACCGATGAGTGGTGGGCGACGTCTTCCAGGGACCAGTTAACTCCCTCAGGCTGATACCAGAGCACCATATCGGCTCCGGAGCAGGAGTCGGCCAGCTTGCCCTGGTGCACTCCCATACGCATGGTATTGGAACGCGGTTCAATCAGGGCAATGATTTTATCCTCCCCTACCTTCGCCCGCAGACCATTGAGGGTGGATTCAATCGCGGTAGGGTGATGGGCAAAATCATCGTAAACACGGATGCCGGCCACTTCTCCCAGGCACTCCATACGGCGTTTAACCCCCTGGAAGCGTGCCAGAGCTGCCGCACTCAAATCTGGGGTGACACCCACATGCCGCGCCGCAGCCATAGCCGCGAGGCCATTTTGCACATTGTGCTGCCCGGTCAGGTCCCACTCGACCCGCGCCACAGCTTCGCCTTTGAACTGAACCGTAAAACTGCTGCCATCGGCGGCAATATCCACTGCGCACCAATCACCCACTCGCACACCTTCGGCAGACTCGCTGCCAACCCGCTGCACTTCACTCCAGCAGCCTTTATCAAGCACCTGCTCTACATTCTCTTCGGCAGAGGCCACTATCAGGCCGCTAACAGGCACAGTTCGTACCAGGTGATGGAATTGTTTCTGGATTGCCGCCAGGTCCTCAAAGATATCTGCGTGGTCAAATTCGAGATTGTTGATAATCACCGTGCGCGGGCGGTAGTGCACAAACTTGGAACGCTTGTCGAAAAAGGCAGTGTCATACTCATCCGCCTCGACAATAAAGAAGGGAGACTCTCCCAAACGAGCAGAGACACCAAAATTAGCCGGAACTCCACCAATCAGGAAGCCGGGCTGCATATCTGCCGCTTCCAAAATCCAGGCCAGCATACTGGCGGTGGTGGTTTTACCGTGGGTTCCGGAAACCGCCAATACCCAGCGGCCACCCAGGAAATGATCGCACAACCACTGGGCGCCAGAGGTGTAAGCCAACCCTTTTTCCAACACCGCCTCTACCGCCGGATTTCCCCGGGACATGGCATTACCAATAATCACCAGGTCCGGGACGGGCTCCAGCTGTGCGGGATCATAGCCCTCGGTAATTTGGATACCCGCCTGTTGCAACTGGGTGCTCATAGGTGGATAAACATTGGCGTCACTGCCGGTTACGCGGTGCCCTTCCGCCACCGCCAGTTGGGCCAAACTGCCCATAAATGTGCCGCAAATACCTAGAATATGAATATGCATAGCGGAAAAATGTACTCCTACGGGTTGCGGCGCAAGCTTAACACGGCAATTCGGGCCAGTAATTGCCAAATACCCCAGTTACCATGCAATTTACTCGCTATTCCATTAGACTCCGCCCCCGCATTGGTCGGCCTCATCCCCGGTACGGTGGTAGGAATTTTCCCGAAAGGGTCGACACCCGATACGAGCTCCCGGTTATCCCCACTGGCACAAATGTTTAAAACTAGATGCGAGGCGGACTACCGGATCGGGATACTTCTCTATATCTCTATAAGCACAGGATAACCATGTCGAAAAAGAACGCCTTTTATGCGCAGTCCGGTGGCGTTACCGCCGTGATCAACGCATCCGCCTGCGGCGTAATTGAAGCTGCGCGTGAAAACCCGGACCAGATTGGCAATGTCTACGCAGGGCTAAACGGTATTCTCGGCGCGCTGCGCGAGGAGCTGATCGACGTGAGCCAAGAGAGCGCAGAGGATATTGCTGCACTGCGCCACACCCCTTCCGGTGCCTTTGGTTCCTGCCGCTATAAACTGAAGAGCCTGGAAGAGAACCGCGCAGAATACGAGCGCCTGATCGAAGTCTTCAAAGCGCACAATATTGGCTACTTCTTTTACAACGGTGGTGGAGACTCCGCAGACACCTGCCTGAAAGTATCCCAACTGTCCGAGACCATGGGTTATCCAATCCAGGCCATCCATATTCCCAAAACTGTGGATAACGACCTGCCCCTGACCGACAACTGCCCGGGCTTTGGCTCCGTTGCCAAATATGTTGCCGTTTCCACCAAGGAAGCGGCCATGGACGTGGCCTCCATGTGCGCTACTTCCACCAAGGTATTTATTCTCGAGGTGATGGGCCGTCACGCGGGCTGGATTGCCGCTGCCGGCGCTCTGGCCCAAGAACAGGAAGGCGATGCACCCCATATTATCCTGTTCCCGGAAATCGCTTTCGATAAAGAGAAGTTTCTCGCCAAGGTACAAAAGACCGTAGACGAGAAAGGCTACTGCGTTATCGTCGCCTCCGAAGGCGCCCAGTACGGCGACGGCACCTTCCTCGCCGATGCCGGCACCACCGACGCCTTTGGCCACAAGCAGTTGGGCGGTGTTGCACCGACCCTGGCCAACATGGTCAAAAGCGAACTCGGCCTGAAGTACCACTGGGCCCTGGCAGATTACCTCCAGCGCGCCGCCCGCCATATCGCTTCTGCTACCGATGTTGAGCAAGCCTACGCCGTAGGTCGCGCCGCAGTGGAAATGGCTGTAGCAGGCAAAAATGCCATTATGCCTGCCATTATTCGCGCAGAAGGTGAAGAGTACAGCTGGTCCATCGCAGAGGCGCCGCTGTCTGAAGTCGCCAACGTAGAAAAATTTATGCCGCGCGAATATATCAGCGAAGACGGCTTTGGAATTACTGAAGAGGGACGCAAGTACCTGCTGCCATTGATTCAAGGCGAGGACTACCCTCCCTACAAAAATGGCATTCCCCAGTACGCCACCCTGAAAAAGCAGCTGGTGGAAAAGAAGCTGGGTACCGATTTCGAAGCTTAATAGAAACGGTTGCCAGTCTCCCAAAAGCCTCCGAGTAAAATCGGGGGCTTTTTTCTGTAAACGCCTCTACGCAGACTCCACATCAGACCAAACCGCAAATTCATTGCCGCAAGGTTCCCTAAAATGGAAGCGCCTGCCACCGGGAAACGGGAAAATTGGCTTGGCTATTTCGGCTCCGCATCGCGTGACCTTTTCCAGGGTACCCTCCAGGTCGCGGCTGTATAACACCACTAATGCAGATCCATTTTCGGTAGTGCTCTGCAACTCTGCCTTGAAAAAGCCACCGTCTAATCCCGCATTTGAAAAAGCGGTGTACTCCGGACCGTAATCGGTAAAAGTCCAATTAAATGCCTCGGTAAAGAATGCTTTTGTCTTACCCAAATCCCTGGAGGGCAACTCAATATAATTAATTTTCTCGCACTCTCTCATAAGCTCACCATTTTCCTTGTTTTTCAATTTTCAGGCTGTAGGTCGCACAGGGGTATTCACCACCTGAAAACTGCCATTTGCCAGCGCTAGTGGCCGATCCTGATAGAGAATAATGGCGCGATCCATCATCTGTACAAAATCGAGCATCGCATAAAGCACCACACCTTTTCGCCCCTGATATATATCAGGCCGATAAATCAACGCCGCCATCCTATCGTCCATGGCTTCATAGGTATATGAAGCTTCCCCAACTAACTCTCCCGACGCCGTAACGTAACAATGTGCCGCGGTTTCATAGGTTACCGTGTGGGTAGAAAGGTCGGGGAAATCACCTTGCTTTGAATAGTGGGTGCCGGTCCATTCCAGGCTTAAACCTTCCAATGTCTTAAATGCCTGCAAACTATGTCTCCCCCAGTGGTTTAATAGCTTCGCTGATCACTAGTAACTGATTTACCTGAAGCAATAAAACACACGCTGACTGAAAACGACACTCTTTGCATTAAATATTTATGTATTTTGATACGTCTCTGATAGGCCCCAGTGATATCTCAATACTCCAGGAAGACATCTTAGGCACTTTATTCAAGTCTTTTTCCAATTCAGGGATCGGGCACGCACAAACACTTTCCCCTCCAATGATCCGTATAATAAAGATTTTAATGACTCGCAATGGAGTCTTGCCGGGCTACCAATATGAAAACGAGGAAGTGAAACACTCGGGCATATGCCCAAGGAGGTAAAGATGAAAAATACGTAATTAACATGGGGAGGAAAGAAAACGGCCGAATATCTCTTGCCTTAATATCCGACCGTTCAATATGTGGAGTTAATTATTTATTGTTGTTGATATCCATCTCAGTGCCAAAACGGCTTGCGAATCTCAATTTCACGGTAGGCTTTATCTTCATTACCGAAATCGTCTTTCACAGTCAGGGTAATTTCATAGCTACCACCGGTGGCATAGCGATGCAGTGCCATGGGGCCGGAGCGGTTGGTGCCATCACCAAAGTCCCACTCATAGCTCAGGTTACCGTCGCCATCGTAACTACTGCGCTCTTCAACCCACACCCAGCGCAGGAAGGTGTGGACTTTAAAATCAGCTCGGAGATCAACAACTTCTTCAAGTGGTACAAGCTGCTCAACAGTGGAGATCGCTCCCCTATCGTCCTCAACCTGGAGGATTACTGAATAAGTGCCTGCTGCATCGTAGCTATGACTGGGGTTTTGCTCACTACTGGTAGTGCCATCACCAAAATCCCAGGCCCAGCTAACGATAGTGCCATCGGTATCGACGCTGCTGTCGAAGTAGTTCACTTCGAAGCCTTCAACACCCCACTCAAACCCAGCAACCGGCTCCTGGTTATCTGCCCCCAGATCCAGTTCAATCACAAGCGGATCGTGATCTGAAGCGCGGAATGCATCAGCCGAGTAGAAACTCTCCACCTGCTCATCGGTTTTATTCTCGATGTTGTAATCCAGCACCCGAGGCTCGTCGGCATTGATATGCCAATCGGCCGCACCTGTTACCAGAGGAGCCAAAGCTTCACTGGCGAGGGCGTGATCCAAGTAACCGGACTCACCGCTGTAGACATAGGAGTAGGCTTCTCCTTCACCGAAAACCTCCAACAAATCAGCGTAGCCAGCGTCCTTTAGAGTGCTAATTGGGTTTTCGCGGGCGTAGCTATTGAGGTCACCGAGCACCAGAACACGATCGGTGCCGCTACCTGTCGGGTCAGAATCAATCCATGAAACCAGGGCATCTGCGGCTTCGGTGCGCAGCGAGTTCCAGCAGCCCTGTCCATCACCCAGATCATCGTTCAAACTGCCATCGTCAGGACAACTTCCCTTTGATTTAAAGTGATTGACCACCACGGCCAGCTCTTCACCACTTGATAGTTCGGCAAAAGCTTGTAGTAGTGGTTGGCGGTTACCGTCATCAAAGGGATAGCTATCAGTTGTCGCAGCAGCGCCTACAGGCATTACCCGATCGCTGCGATAAATCAGCCCCACAGAAATTTCATCGGTGCCCAGTTGAGTCAGATCTGGATTAATAAATTGATAGTTTTCACTACCAGTAGCGGTGTTGAGGCCATTAATTAAATCCTGAATAGCACTTTCCGAACCGTAGCCATCGTTCTCAATTTCCATTAAGCCAACTACATCGGCATGCAGGCCTAAAATAGCAGAGATAATTTTATGTCTCTGGCGCAGGAATTCTTCTTCAGTATCAGCCCCACGGGAGGTGGGGAAACCGCCGCCATAACCATCCCCATTGAAATAATTTAGAACATTAAAGTTGGCGATCTTTAAACTGCCCTTACCCGGTAATTGTGGAGCGTTTTCACGCAGGTTGGCAGCAACAAATTCTGGCGCCTCCACGGGATGTACTCGGTAGGCGCTGTAGCTATACCCCATTACTCCGCGCAATCCCTCTACCGTGTCGCCATTGCGTAAGGTATTACTGGCACTGAGACCGGAGACCGGGTACGGCACCGCTTCCGGGTTCTGCACGCTGGAACCATCGTCCAGCACAATCCTGTTCAGATCGTTAGCACTTTCTTGTGCTACGGCTGCAACCCCAGGCTCATTGTTGTGGGTAGGAATATAGAGACGGCCATTAGCCAGGGTGACTTCACCATAGCGCCCCAGGTTATAGTGGTCATTCACCATCAGGGCTTGCGGGAACTCAACCAACATACCCTCGTATTGCTCCTGCTCTTCAGCAGAGCTAAACGGCAGGGAGACTTCCTCGGCAGTGACACTGTAGCCGCTACCGCAAACCGTAACGCCATCAACCTCATCTAATTCGGTAAAGTCATAGTATTCAGTAACCACACCACCGACGCGAACCAAGTCTCCGACTTGCACATCTACACCGAAGCCTTTGTCGTGTACAAACAGCCCCTCAGAGGTGTTGATCTGGCCATCCTGATCACTGTCTTCCTCTTGCAGGAAGAAGCCGGAAAGGCCGGTGCTGGTATCTTGGAAATCACCAACAACAACCGCTTCAATTTCGTGGCGCTCATTCTCCAGAGCGCTTTCAAACTCATCACCCTGAACCTGGCTGATTAACGTAGAAATATCTCCGCAATCGCCGAGAACAACATCGTCATCACCGCCGTCATCTCCACCACCAGTGCCGTCTTCGCTGTGCCAGCCGAGGTTGGAAAAGTCATCCTGACCTGCGCTAGACCACTCTGAAGCTGGGTCAAAATCCGTACTGCCGTCGGCACGGCCTTCGCTCACACTCCAGTTGCGAATTAAGGTTTGGTTCTGGGTCCCCAGACTGCTGTCGCCCCATTGGCTACCGGGATCAACACCGATCTGGCCGATAACATCCACATATCCATTGGGGCCACTCAGGGCAACCGCATCATCCCCGTTAAACAGGCCGCTGGTATAAATCTGATCGGCTACTGACAGGATTGAGGAGTCAGCACTGGCGTGGGCGAATACGTAAACATCGCCGTCTGCCAAGCTGCCACTTAGGGCGATGATTGAAGCCGCCGCAGAGGAGCCATTGAAGTAAAGTTCAATGCTGTAGCTACTGAGGTCAACCGCTGCACCCGTGCCATTGTAAATTTCAAGGGCCTTATTGTTGCTACTGCCCTCGATATATTCAGAAATAATGAGGTCGCTGGCTTGGACCTCTTCAGCCAAAAATGGTAACCCCAGGGCTGCAAGGGCAGCCAAGCCAATCTCTTTCATAATGTTCTCTTCACTCGTACCTGACACAGATCACGCGGCGCAAAGATTGGCGGTTAATTCCTAAAGTTCGATGAATGAAATATGAAATTTAAATTTCAGCTCTTTGTTCAAAAATCCATTTCACACAGAACCCGCCAAACTCGCCACACAATGCAAAAAAAGCGCCAAAGAATTTGTACGGGGTGATGAATAGCGGCAAAGAAGCTTGAAAAGTTCGCCAAAAGTTATATAGTCACTTATATAAGTGCTTATGGAACAGCTTTTATGAAATACAGCCAACTGGGGACTCAGCTTCGTCACATTCTGGAATTACTGGATGGCGATGTAGCAGAGAGCTATAGGGCCTGTGGCCTGGAGAATTACAAACCCCGCTACACCCCGATAATGCGTGCACTTATCCACAAGAGAGATATCACCATTAGTGAGGTGGTAGCGAGCACCCACATTTCCCAGCCCGCAGTGAGTCAAACTGTAAAAGACATGATTAAGCAAGGGCTGGTACAGACCTCTTCTGGAGAGGATGCTCGCCAGCGCAAAATACGCTTGACCCGCAAAGGCAGTGCGTTGATACCCAAGTTAAAACAGCAGTGGATAGCAACTCTGGAAGCTGAGCAGTCCCTCAATAGCGAATTACCGACAGAACTATCAGAGCTGCTCAATCAAGCAATTCAAGCTTTAGAGAAACGTCCTTATTTAGAGCGGATACAAGAAAATCTATCAATAGAGGCTACATAAATATGAAACGCCAACTCAAGATGAGTTTAGCGGTATTAATCAGTTTTTTTTCCATGTCTCTCGCGGCAAGTTCCGGCGCAATGAGTTCCTGCCAGTTTGAGACAGGCCCGGTTATTAAAGCTGCTGCAGTAGCTATTCAGAAGCACTATATATTGGAGGAAAAAGGACAGGCGCTATCCGCTCAACTCAATAGCCTGGCAGAATCCAAACACTTTAATCATCTTTGTAGTGACTACCAACAATTAGCCAGCGCACTTACCAAAGAAATTCGCACCCTTTCCGGTGATAAGCATTTCTATATAGAGCATATAGATAACCAAAAAGAAGCCCACAATTGGATTGAACAGTGGCAGGCTGAAGCGCCCAGCAATAACTACGGCGTTAAGAAAATTGAGATTCTTCCCGGTAACATTGGCTACCTTTCCCTCTCTTCTTTCCACACCTATAAAAATGCCCACCAAACCCTCGCTGCGGCTTTCACCCTGCTTCGCCACAGCGAGGGCCTAATACTCGATTTACGCAGTAATGGCGGCGGAGACGAAGAAACCGCCAATGCTGTTCTGCAGTCATTTATTGACCCCCATTCTCCCTTTCCCTTTGTTATTGAAAGCCGCAAGGGGAGAGAAATACCGAAACGTATTTCACCTCAACCCTGGCCCACCTATGGGAGTGACAGACCAATGGTCATTCTGATTGATGGGAGATCCTTCTCTGCATCTGAGAGTACCGCCTTCGCACTACAACAGCTGGGCCGAGCCACGATTGTCGGTAATGCCAGCGCCGGTGGGGCACATATGATGGAGTCCCCCAAATCCCTCCCCTATGGCTTTGAAATCGGTATCCCAGATAAACGCCCGGTTTCTACGATTGCCGGCAGCCGCCCCAATTGGGAAGGACAGGGTGTTATCCCCGATATTGAAGCCGGCCAGCAGGAGATCATTCAAATCGCATTAAAAGTAGTGGCAGAGGCCCTATAAGGCTCCCTTTACTTTGCTAAATTGAGCACTAGCGAAACGGGCACACAGGCTTGACCCCGCTCCACACAGGCAGAGCCAAATCCTCTTTATTATCGGATGGCGCGCCAGTTCGGCTTTTGAAAGCCCCCTCCTCTATAGTCAGGCGCATCAAAGCTGTTCCCTTGCGCTCCTGTAGGCTGGGGAGGCGCACCTGATCCCAGCGCCCCGGCTCTATATCGTCAATAATCGCTTTAAAAACCGCATCAAATTCCCGCTGCTCTTTGACCCTCTCACCTCGGCAAAACAATACCGCAGAGCGATAATTAGCACTGTGATGATAAGCTGACTTGGCCAGTACCCACTCATCGCAGCGGGCAAATGAAATACAGACCTGTTCTCCTGCCTCCAATAGTTTTTGTAGCCGGCTCTTGTTAGCCAGGTGAAAATACAAAAACTCCCCCAGACGCCAAATGGTTAAAGGAATAATGATGACTTCACCGTCTTCAATAAAACCGACATGGCCTAGTTTTAGCTCATCGATAAGCTTATAAACATCCTCTCGCCGATAACTGGCACGCTTGGGAGCACGACGTACACGACTCTTTGCTGAGGTTGGCAATTCATCAGAGATTGGCGAATGTAAATTCATAAAACCTCCTTTAATTCACTCTGGTATGAAATAGATATCGCCAATGTAGGATCTTGCTGGTACGCTGATAAGCGCCAGTTTTAACTATTTCATGGTGCCAGTTTTGAGTGCTGCCGAGCTTACAGACCTAACTCTCGAATCAGGCCAGCCGCTACAGGAACAGTTGTATCGACAATTGGTAGATTGGATCTGCAACGGCCGGCTGGCTGCTGGTACCAAGCTCCCCTCCTCGCGCCGGTTGGCTGAATTCCTCTCTATCAGCCGCAATACGGTGACATTAGTTCTGGACCAGCTGAAAGCGGAGGGCTTCCTTACCAGCCATCCAGGGAAAGGCGTATTTGTATCTCCCGAATTGCCGGCCTACACAAAGAAAACACACAGGCAGGGTTGGCAAGCACAGAAGAGTAGGTACTTACCATCACTTTCTCACTATGGTGATTTTGCACAGACTTTATCTTGGGGTAAGAAAAGTGAAGATCAATCTCTTCCCTTCACCCCCGGCCTACCGGATCTAAGCTCATTTCCATTCACTATTTGGAATAAATTATACCGCCGCCACCAATCCAGGTTAGCTCTTGCAGGTTACGGGCAAAGCCAAGGTTATTTACCTTTGCGTTTAGCACTTACGGAATACTTGCGCAACTCCCGGGGAGTTCGCTGTAAGGCTGAACAAATTATTATTACCAATGGAGCTCAGGAGGCCCTGAATCTATGTGCACTGGTCGCGATTAACCAGGGAGACAAGGTTTATATAGAAAACCCGGGATATCGCCGTGCTCGAGTAGCTTTCCAATCTGTTGGAGCAAAGCTCGTACCAGCGAACCTGAAAGATAAGCACTTGGATGTTGATAAGCTGGTCAATAGTGCAACCCAAGCCAAGTTACTTTTTACTACGCCAACACATCAGTACCCAATGGGTGGTGTTATGCCCGCAGGTGAACGGATCAAACTGTTGGATTGGGCGACACAGGCGAGCTGCTGGATAATTGAAGATGATTACGACAGTGAGTTTTCATTCCAACATAAACCCGTCGCGGCACTCCAGGGCATGGGAGAAAATACACCTGTGTTCTACATGGGGAGCTTTAGTAAGACCTTACTACCCAGCCTACGATTGGGCTATTTAGTGGTGCCTAAATCTACAGTAGCGGCATTTACCCAAGCAAAAGAAATGTTATCTGGCCACTCCCCCTTAGTCACACAAGCTGTCGTGGCAGACTTTCTCGATGAGGGGCATTTTGTGCGACATCTTCGCAAAATGCGTTCTAGCTATATGAAGAAATGGGAACATTTCTGTCAGCTTATTCGAGAAGAAATACCACCTCCAGCCGGACTAATTGCCAGTAGTGCCGGTATGCACTTGGTTATATCCACGCCGGGACACGACGACATCACCCTTTCAAAAAAACTACGCGAATACGGATTTGGCAGCACACCACTATCGCTCTTCTATTCCAATAAAAATGAAGATTCAGGGTTGGTGCTCGGGTTTGCCAATACAACTTTCGAACAGAGGGCAGATTGCGTAAAGATTCTCGCAAAAAATCTTAAAAAGTAGCCATTGCACACCCAAACAACGCTTATTTTTATAATGCCGGCTTCTTCATTTTTCGCACCAGCATTAAGCACCTCCACCTAAAATAAAAAAGTAAATATTTTAATAGAATAAAAACAATCTATTATCACCAAAATATCAAATAAAACCCAATAAATTAGGAAAAATTTCCTATGGTTCTTTCCCAAACCTAGGTCACAATCTCCATGGCTTTGGGTGTTCACTCTCTTTTTTAATTACTCAGATAATTAGGGAAATTTGATATGAAAAATAGAAATATGAATTCTATAAAAGCATCATTGCTCGCTGTATCCGGTATTGCAGCACTATCGCTCTCCGCCGTCGCATCAGCTGTCAGCTGTGGAGATACCATTACAACCGCAGAATCACTTACCGGCGATATTCTTGGCTGCGCAAGCCATCCTGCACTCGTGATAGATGCTGGCGGATCACTCGATATGGCGGGTTACCACCTCAGCTGTGATGGCAGCGGAATTGGCATTCAATTGAAAGACAGCGATAGAGTCCTTGAGGATACTGTTGGTGGAAGCACTATCACAAACTGTAACAATGGCGTATCTGCCGAAGGCGATGGCAGCCATCAAATCTTTGATATCACTGCTTCATCAAACTCTATTGCAGGAATCGCCCTTTGGAGTTCAGGCAATACTGTTGAAGCCTCCGATGCTAGCGGCAATGGGGGTATGGGCATACGCGTTATGGGTGACGGTAATCGTGTGAGATACTCTGTTGCATCAAGTAACGGTCTCCAAGGAATAAAGATCGTTGGTGACAATACTCTCATCAGATTCAATGAGACGATTCTCAATATGTCGAGTGGGATTGTAATTGATAGTGGGGATGGCGGCATTGTTGCCAACAATCTATCAGATAATAACGGCGTTAACGGCATTATGATGTTGGGACTGGGGCAAGTCGGATACTTGATCATTGGCAATACCGCAGAAAATAATGCTGGCGCAGATCTTGCTGACCACAACCACCCTGCTTGCACTGGCAATGTATGGATTAGAAACACTTTTGGCAGTGCTAACGATGCCTGTATTAATTAAATGATATAGCGACTTTAGTGGCGAGCCGATTAGCTTTAAATATCGGCTCGCTCTTACCTAAAATAAAATCCTTCCACTCGCAAGCCATTAACTACCAATAGATGTTTTCTAGAATAAAATTATTACTTATAACAGCAATTAATAGTGGTCCTTATAGCTAGTAGCGACTTCCCCTGAGAGTAAGGTATTGAAATCAAAAAATGATAAAGCTCAGTAAATACAGAGGTTGCTTTAAAGGAATAGCCATCGGCGATTCATTTGGCGCCCCGTACGAGGGTGGCATTCTAGAAAGACAACTCTGGAAAATTATCGGGAAAACCGAACAGGGTAGAAAGCGTTACACCGATGACACGCAGATGTCTATTGATATTGCGACCTCCTTTCTTGAACATAATTACCTTGATCAGGACCACATAGCCAAAAAATTTGCCCAAAGTTATCGCTGGAGCAGAGGATATGGTCCCAGTGCAGCGAAACTACTCAAAGGCGTCAGGGATGGTAAACGCTGGCAAGATTTAAACCGAAAAAAATTTAAGCACGGTTCTATCGGCAATGGGGCCGCCATGAGGGCACCTATTATTGCCCTCTGCCACCCCCAAAATGACTATCGCCTCAAGCAATATGTACAATCGGTGTCTGAAATCACCCACGCCCATCCAGTTGCTGTCGAGGGAGCATACTTGATCGCTATCGCCATCTGTGAATCCCTGCAAGATCGCTCAAACAGAGAGATTTTGAACAAACTGGAAGTAAGCTGTAAGTCCGAAATATATCGCTGCAAACTGGAAAAGTGTGCGACTCTACTGTTTAACCAGAAGATCCCACATCCGCAGCAAATCAAGCAATGGCTGGGTAATGGCATTACCGCGCCAGAGTCCTGTATCACCGCCATTTACTTTGGACTTAAGTATCGAAACTCTCCTTTAACGTCTGTATTAGCTAATATTTTTTCTCTAGGTGGTGACACAGATACCTTGGGTGCCATGGCTGCTAGCATCTGGGGGGCATTAAATGGAGAAGACCGAATGGAAAGTATGGCCGACAAGGTCGAAAACATCGATTTTATTACCGAGCTTTCTGAGAAACTCTATTTCACCCAATATCAGCATGAACAAGCCTTACAACCCGCATAGCCTACTAAAAAGGGAGAAGGGAAGAATACACCGTGCTTGGACCCTATGGTGATTCTTTTCTTCCACCCCAGTAGTAAGCCTTAAACAAGTAGAGCGGATCGTAAAATAACCAAAATGTTAATTTAAAAATCTCTGACAACTTAACCAGAGCACCATGAGGCTATTAAGAAGTGCTTTATTAGGACTGGATACTTCTCACCCTGGCCAAAAGCTTTTCGATACTTTTAACAGTAGTGCGCGCCCCAATAGCGCCAACAAAGAAGAAATGGTTACCTGTAACGGTCTGTGAAAAATAAGCGGAAGACGAGCGGATAATAAGCTGTACTAGCTCCCACCTTTCCCTTGGAATCTGCTCTGGAGATGCACTTCCTAAAAGTTTACTGGCAAGAACTCGATTGCGAATAAATGCCCAATCATCAATATTGCACAGCACGTTTTCCAAATCCCCCATTGAATCACTCTGAATAACAACGGGAATTGGATAGTCCAAGAAATCAAAGGTGTTTGCCGTTTTCAATGCCCTGGAAAGATCTTCCTTAAACCCTTGCCCATCATACATTAATCCAGTGCCAATAAGCGCGATGGGAATTGCTCCAAGGAACGCCTCCCGATAGATATCTTTGGGAATAATTGTGTGTTGGTTTAAGGAATTCTGCTCATCAAGCGCGGCCAAAAAGGCAGGATATATGCCCTTTCGACTGGCCATCCCATCAACTGTCATTTCGATGGCCTTGGCATTAGCTTCGGGAAGAAAGCCCGGCAATGCGGGTTCTGCGGCCATAGCCACAAAGCATTCAATCGAAAAATTCAAGGCTTTCGCCGCCCTCGCTAGAGCCCCAGCGATTTTCCCTCCCATACTCCAGCCGCACACCACTACCGAATTTGGAAGGTTATATTCAGACAAAATCTTGGCAATAATTTCTGCAGCCTGATCTCCCCAATCTTGAATTGTAAACTCCGGGTGAGTACTACAAAAAACGGCATTTTCCACAGGGTAAGAAATAGCAAGGAAGGGAAAACCCGCTCGATTAACCCAGTGACTTATAAAATCATCTGAGCGGCCACCGGGATAGCCGTAGAAAATACGCGCTAGATGTGCTGTGCCTGGAATAAATACCATTAGCGGATTGGTACTAACCGCCGAAATATAACGGTAAAGCACTGGAAAATCATTGATTGTTTCCAGGACTTCCCCGTCAAACAAAGTGGGACTCGGTGCCATATTCACCCTGCGGAGAGGCAATCCGTTAACTTGGCGCTTTCCCCCAGACCTCCTCTAAGCGCTTATCACGCCCACAGCGGTAGCGATAGTACTTGTAACGCAGGGGATTACGTTGGTAATAGTCCTGATGGTAGGCCTCTGCGGGATAAAAGGTTGCAGCGGGTTTTATTTGTGTCACCACCTTTTTACCCAACTCCGCTTCTACCTTTTTCTTGCTCTCCTCTGCTAACACCTTTTCTTCTTGATTGTCGTAAAAAATCTCGGCTCGGTACTGGTCACCGCGATCGCAAAATTGACCACCAGAATCAAAAGGGTCAACGTTGTGCCAAAAAATATTCAGTAAGTCGGAATAGCTGACTTTATTCGCATCGTACTTTACCTGAACAACTTCCGCATGCCCCGTACCACCGGAAGATACCTGTTCATAGGTCGGGTTTTTGACATGGCCACCGCTGTATCCTGAGGTGGTTTCCAAAACGCCATCGACCTTGTCAAAAGGCGGCTCCATGCACCAGAAACACCCTCCTGCGAAAATAGCCGTGCGAATATTCGATGAATCCTGAGCCAGGGAAATACTGGCCAATGAGAGGAACAAGAGAGCAATAATACTGCGCATCATTCAGTCCTTTACCGATTGTCGATGGAACACATTCTCTTCTGTCGTCTATTCGCAGGGATTTATTACAGGGTGACGGTACCTTCACAGGCGCGCAAGAAAATATCCCGATACTCTATCCCGTTAAAACGCATTGGGTTAGTACTAGCGGAAGGCTCCACCGATGCCATTTTCCCAACTCTGTCGGCATCAGTATCATCAATTCCAATCTCCGACAGGCTGTGGGGAATCCCCAGCTGCTTGCGCAATCCGAGCAACCAGTTGAGTACCGCATCAAATCCGCTATCAAACATCTCATTACCGGCCAGTTGTAGATAAAGTGCCAGATGCCCCATAGGCACCTGGATGGCTGGACGGTTGGCGATCAGAACGTAGGGCATCAATATCGCATTTAACAAACCATGGTGCTTGTCATACAGGGCCCCCAATGGATGTGCCAGGGCGTGGATAGCGCCCAAGCCCCGCTGGAAAGCTGTAGCCCCCATACAGGAAGCTACCAACATTTGCTGACGCGCCTCGAGTTCTGCGCCTATAGCATAAGCTCGAGGCAAATACTCCTTGATCAGGCGCATCCCCTCCAGGGCGATTCCCTCGGCCATAGGATGATATTGAGGGGAGTAAAAAGACTCGAGATTGTGTGACAGCGCATCCATTCCCGTCGCTGCGGTGAGGTCTGGCGGCAACCCCATTGTCAATTGAGCATCGAGAATAACGATGTCCGGCATCATGCGCGGATGGAAAATCAGCCTCTTAACCTGTGCTTTCTCATCGGTAATTACCGCAACCCGGCCAACTTCAGAACCTGTGCCAGCCGTCGTGGGAATGGCAATCAGCGGTAAAATACCCTCTGGGTCCACACGCCTGTAGTTATCGCCAATATCCTCAAAATCCCAAATACTGTGCTGCTGTCCCGCCATAAGGGCAATGGCTTTGCCCGCATCCAGGGCCGAGCCCCCGCCCAAGGCAATGACCCCATCGCACTTCTGCTCACGCAGCTTGGCCACCCCATCGGCGATATTTATCTCATTGGGATTACCTTTGATTTTGGAAAAAACGCTAACTTCCAGACCCACCTGTTGGCATGGGTTAATCGCACTATCGATCAGTGGCAATGCGGCGACTGTAGGATCAGTAACTAACAGAGGCTTGTGAATATTCAGCTCCAGGCAAGCTTCAGCCAATTCAGTAATGCGACCGGGGCCAACCCAAACGGTCGTGGGATAATTCCAATTGACATGGTATTTATCCACAATTTCCTCTCTGACGTTCTGTCACTTTTGCATATTAAAAATAGGCTGTGACCTTTCGGAAAACAGGCAGACAATTTCACTTTCTGCATCCGGCAATCGTTCCCGCTAACCATCATGTTTAAAATGAAATGACTTGGGGCGGGTTAAATTCTCAAATCCAATTTTAGAAAGCGTACATCCACGACCAGATTGCTTAACACCCGTCCAGGCCAATTCCGGATCCAGGTAATCACAACGATTTAAAAAAACAGTGCCGGCCTCTAAATACCCTCCCATCTCCATTGCAACATCTTCATCGCGGGTAAAAATAGCCGCAGTAAGACCAAATGGGCTGTTATTCATAAATTCTAGAGCTTCGCCATCATCATGCACTTTCTGCACCCCCAGCACCGGCCCAAAAGTCTCCTCGCGCATCACTCGCATGTGGTGTCGCACCCGGGTTAACAGTTGCGGTGCCATATATTGGGTACCCCGCTTGTCCATTGGGAATTCATTCACATCCAAGTGGACCTTCGCGCCCTCCGCTATCGCTTCATCCACCTGTGCGCGAGCCCGGTCTGCAGCTTCCGCACGCACCAAAGGCCCCAAAGTGGTTTCCACTTGATCCGGGCGCCCCAGTCGATAGTCACGTAGTAAGTCGACCGTTTGGGAAATAAACTCAGAAAAAATATCTTCATGCACATAGGCCCGCTCAATACCGCAACAGGACTGCCCGGAATTAAAATAGGCGCCGTCGACTACCGCAGCCACAGCTTGGTTAATATCGGCGTCGGCGCGAACATAGGCTGGATCTTTCCCCCCCAGTTCAAGTCCCACTTGAATAAATCGACCGGCAACTGTGCGTTCTAGATTCGCTCCAGCGCCAACCGAGCCGGTGAAAGCAACATGCTGGATTTCCCCCGCACAGGCTAATCGCTGGGTATAAGCATGATTTAAATGAAGAAACTGAAAAACACCGTAGGGCAATCCCGCCTCGCGAAAAATCTCCACCATTCGCTCAGCACACAGCGGCGTCTGTGCCGAGTGTTTTAAAATAACTGCATTACCCGATAGCAGTGCCGGCACCACTGCATTAACCGCCGTCAGGTAAGGGTAATTCCACGGGGCAATTACCAGGGAGACCCCTAATGGCTCGCGGCGGATAAACCGGGTAAAACCCGGCTTCTCAGGTAACTGAATGTCAGCGAGGGCTTCAGTAGCAAGCTGTGCCATGGTCTGCGCACGATCCATAAACCCGTTAATTTCTCCTCCTGCATAACGGATTGGACGCCCCATCATCCAACACAGCTCCCGCCCCAAACGCTCTTTTTTAACGGCAAATATTTCCACAGCCCGCTCGACAATGGCGATGCGCTCATTGAGGGGAGTTCTCCTCCATGCTTTTTGTGCTTTACTGGCCCGATCCAGCACTACACGGATTTCCACCTCTCCGGCCAGAGCGCGCTCTACATAAACACTGTTATCAATAGGGGAAATACACTGAAGATGGTGCATGATTTTTGTAGTCTTCATCGGCGTCGATACTCCCAATTAAATAATTTCGAAGTACCGCTCCAACTCCCAGTCACTCACATGGCGGCGATATTCCCGCTCCTCCCACTCGCGACTGGCAGAAAAGTGTTCAACAAAGTCGCTGCCAAATAATTCCTGTGCCGCTTCTGACGCCTTAAATTGCTGCGTGGATTCCCACAGTGTGCCCGGCAGCACTTGTTCGTTTTCCAACTCCAGCGAGTAAGCATTACCGGCAACAGGCTCACTGGGCTGCCACTGCTGCATAACACCGTAAAGACCCGAGCCCAAAGCTGCTGCCAGTGCTAAATAGGGGTTGGCATCGGCGGCCCCCAAGCGGTATTCGACGCGCTGGGAAGTGTCGCCGCCGGGGATAGCACGCAGTGCCGTTGTGCGGTTTTCCACCCCCCAATTGGCTCCCGTCGGCGCCCAAAAACCTGGTACCAGGCGGCGATAACTGTTAACGGTCGGTGCCATCAGGGCAAGGAATTGCGGCATCAGCCTTTGCTGCCCAGCTATGAACTGACGCATTATCTGGCTGATACCATCTGGCTGGCTCGACTCGAGAAAGGCGGAATCACCGCTGCCACTATTGCGTAGTGACAAATGAATATGCCCGCTTTGCCCCGGGTACTCACTGGACCAGCGGGACATAAAAGTAGCCATCAAACCCATCCGCTGTGCCAACACTTTTATAAAGGTTTTAAACAGGGCAGCTTTGTCTCCAGCGGCCTCAGCACCATCCACTGCAATAGCCGCCTCTAAAACTCCCGGGCCTGTTTCCGTGTGTAAGCCCTCCAAGGGGAAATCCATGCGCTCGCTCAGCTCCAGGATTTCCCGATACAGCTCTCCGTGTACGGAATTTCGCAGTATGGAATAGCCAAACACATCGGGGGTAAAAGGCTTTAAATTGCGGAAACCCTTGTTCCGCACTGAATCGGGCGTTTCGTCAAACAGGAAAAATTCGTACTCCAGGGCGGCACAGGGATCAAACCCCAATGAGCGACAGCGTTCAATCACCCTGCGCAGAACTGCGCGGGGGCACAGCGCCTGGGCTCGACCATCAAACTCCGCGAGAAACAACAACATATCGCCTTCAAAAGGCACATCACGGCAGCTATCGGGGAGTATGCGTACCGGGGCGTCTGGATATCCGGTATGCCAACCGGTATAACGAGTGTTGTCGTAGAGCTGATCCTTAACATCCCAGCCCAGGACCACATCGCAAAACGAGAAGCCCTTTTCCAGGGATGAGAGGAATTTGGCGCGGCTCATATATTTGCCACGCATTACACCATCGGTATCAAATAAGCCCACTTTGACATGACTGAGGCCTCGTTCTTCGACAATTGCGCGGGCCTCCTGAGCGGTTTTTACCTCCCGTGCCTTTACCATGACTGGTCCTGCCCCGTTGTTGTTATCTCCGAGTTACAGGATAGACCCGCCAGACGAGCTTCGACGCCATAAACCCGGCGCAGGCGTGACTTTCAGCCGAGCCCCTCAGCATATATAATCCGCGCTCCAGATTTTCAGTTATCTATTCATTCAGGACCAGCAATGAGCTTCGAAAAGATCCCGGCAGGTAAAGAACTGCCCAACGATATCAACGTAATCATCGAGATCCCTGCCAACCACGACCCGATCAAATACGAAGTGGACAAGGACTCTGACGCAGTATTTGTGGATCGCTTCGTTGCCACTCCGATGTTCTACCCAGCAAACTACGGCTACGTGCCCCAGACTCTGTCTGAAGACGGTGACCCCCTGGACGTGCTGGTTGTAGCGCCTTACCCGGTAATGGTTGGTTCTGTAATCCGCTCTCGTGTTGTTGGCGTTCTGAACATGACCGACGAATCCGGTGTTGATGCCAAACTGCTGGCCGTACCGCACACCAAGCTGACCAAGCTGTACGATCACGTTGAAGAAATCAGCGACCTGCCCGAGCTGCTGATCAAGCAGATCGAGCACTACTTCGAAAACTACAAAGCCCTGGAAGCGGGCAAGTGGGTTAAAGTAGAAGGCTGGGCTGACGCCGAAGCTGCACGCAAAGAAGTTATGGCTTCCCGCGAGCGCTACCTGAAAGAAGAAGGCTAAGCCTCACTTCTTTCAGAAGACTCTGAGCAATAAAAAAACCGGCCTAGTGCCGGTTTTTTTATTGCCTGTTAGGAGAGACCCTGTCAGTTAACTTCCCAATTGGGAACAGGGACAGGAGACGGCTCCTCCCCCTTGCGCTCACTCTCATCCAGAAGCTGGCCTTCCGCTGCACGCAAACTGAGATGCTCTACCTCAACGCTGACCGGTTCCACCGACTTGCGTTCATGCTCCTTTACGAGGTTTCCCTCCATGGGTGCCAAGGTCCACTGCGGTTTGGCCGCAGCTTCCTCCTTGGGCTTGCTCTGCTCAGTAACAGCTGTTCCGCTTTCATCCTTAATGCTGACCTGTGCGCCTATTTTGGCCAGGTTTGCCTGAAACTGCTGTGCTTGGGGCAGAGACAAGCCTTTTTTCAGTACCAGCGGGCGCCCACTGAATAGTTTCTCTATCGCCTGGGGATTACTTTTAAACAGGCGCACCATACTGGCTTTTACATCACCAGCGGTAAAACCCGCCACCAAATCACCGCGAAAAACCAAGCTGTAGGTGGATTGCGACATCAATAATATTTCCCTGAGTTACTCTTCCGAATCCAGAGTCTGGTCCATGGTATAAGCCGGGGCCCCTTCAACACGCCCTCCTACCTGGCGGGCGGGAACACCGGCGACGGTTGTATGAGCGGGCACATCGTGCAAGACCAAGCTACCGGCGGCAATTTTGACGTCCTCTCCCACCTTAACCGGACCCAGTACTTTAGCACCGGCGCCAATCATCACTCCGGGGCCAATTTTCGGATGGCGATCGCCGCTGCCGCTGCCACTGCCGCCCAATGTCACCGAGTGGAGAATCGAGACACTGTCCTCAACCACACAGGTCTCCCCCACCACCAATCCAGTGGCGTGATCGATCATAATCCCGCAGCCAAATCGCGCTGCTGGGTGGATATCCACCGAGAACTGTTCCGATACCTGGCTCTGGAAATAGAGCGCCAAGGTATGGCGGCCTTGATTCCACAACCAGTGCGCTATCCGGTGGGATTGCAGGGCGTGAAAACCCTTAAAATACAGGAAAGGCGTCAGGTACTGGTCGCAAGCCGGGTCCCGGTCATACCAAGCGCAAATATCCTCGCCCATACAGCGGGAAATACTCGGATCATTAGCCAGAGCCGTGGCAATCACTTCCTGAAGTGCGGTTGCCGTGAGGGCATTGTGCTCCAACACCGAAGCCAGGTGATCCGCCATAGCATCACCCAGAGACTTGTGGCGCAAAATGGTATTGTGGAAATAACTTGCCAGGATAGGTTCGCCAGCAGCCGCCTCTGAGGCTTCAGCCCGCATCGCCTGCCAGATATCCCGCTGCCCTTGAACGGCCGCTTCCTCACCCATAATTCATCTCCCTTATATTCCCCAGGGCATTCACTGCGGCGCAGCTTGGCAGGATCACTAGCCCCTTTCAAGAGGAAGCCTCCATCGCAAAGTAGCTTTCTTGCCACCCCCCATTGAGGTGGTAATGAACTGTAACCAACCTATCTCAACAGGCCGCTATAGTTGCCCATTAAATGGGGGATAGCAGTGATCCGGAACCCAGATATAGCGCGTATAGATGTCCTGAAGGTGCTCGCAAACCGCAGTGCCCAGGGATAGTTCTGACTCCTGCAGCAACTCGGACAGGCGCTCCACGCTGAGAAGTTCCTGAAGCTCTCGGGCCCTGGGGGCATAGCTCAGGTGCCAGCGTTCCGGTGCGACTCCGCCGCGATCCTCTGCATAGGGCCGGAACAGCCCATAGCTATTACCCGTGCTGATTTGGTTATCCAACCAGCGGTGGAAGGCACCGAAAACTCCGTCGTCCGCCACCTCCTGGGGGGTGAGCTGGACTGCATAGTCAGCGGGGACCGCCGCCGCATCGATAATATCGAAATCGGTACCCCAGTGGTGACGGGATGCTCCCGGCAATGCGGACCAGCGCAGGATGGCGAAGATCAGCTCCCGCTCGCTTAACTGTTCAACATCCAGGGGAGTACCGTGACTATCAAGAACCGGGCGGTGACCTTGTGCTTTGGCATTCCAAATCAACAGTTGTCGATCAAAGGCGCGAAAACCGGAAACGATTTTAGGGGCAAACCCCTCTTCACGGGCATCCCGACTCAAGCGCTGGAAGGCGATCAGTGCTTCGGGATGTAAAAGCTGGTCAGAAGCTGGGTCGACAATGACATGCTCATCGCCGAGTCCAAATAACATACGCTTCAGCGGTGTCGATAACATTTGCATCTCATTATTAGGCGAACTCCAAAGGGCAGGCTAAATTATTCAACAGGCTATGCCTACTTTAACAGAGCGCAGACAGTCGCCCTTAACTATGGCACCAAAGCAGGGGCACCAAAAGCAGGCGCGCCGCACAATAATCTGGCGGTAATGTTTGTTAGCCACCTGTTAATTTATGTTAAGTTCAAAGCCGCAGTCGAGGGGTTGGCTGCGACAACGGACGCTCAAACTGGTAGGGAAAACCGAATGCACCCGAGTCAATCAGAACTATTAAAACTAAAAAACCTGGGCCTGGCCTCGGTCAATATTCTCCACTCTATTGGCATTCGTTCCCACGATGATCTGCGCAGGGTTGGGCCTGTCGAGGCCTTTATCAGCATTCGCAATCGGGGGATTAACGCCTCCAAAGTAATGCTCTACGCTCTTCAGGGCGCGCTGATGGACGTGCACTGGAACGACCTGGAGCCGGAGCTGAAACAACACCTTACCAGCGAGGTCGACCGCCTCCTTGCCACCCAAAACTCTGACTAGCAATTCCCCTCAAACACCCCGGAAAGAGTCGCAGACACACGCACTCGACGGACTCGGCACAGCAAGCCAAGCTGTGCCGATCTACAGTAAGGCAAGTTGCGCCAACCCTATCTAAACTTACCGGTGGAGCCGCGGAATAATTCCGTAAAGACACTCACTCAAAGGAGAGATCCGATGTTGCGCATTGGGCTATTCCTGCTGACCAACCTTGCTGTCCTTGTATTGGTTGGCATTATTTTCAATATTTTTGGAATTGGGGGAATTCTTCAGGCAAACGGTGTCGATCTCAACCTCGGCGCCTTGTTGCTGATGTGCGCGATTTTTGGTTTTGGCGGATCTTTTATTTCCCTGCTCTTATCGAAAACCATCGCACGGGTCAGTACCCGCACACAAATTATCGAGCAGCCCCGCAGCGCCGATGAACAGTGGCTGGTAGAAACCGTACGGGAACTCTCTCGCAAAGCGGGCATCGGTATGCCGGATGTGGGGATATTTCCAATGCCCCAGGCAAATGCCTTCGCCACCGGCTGGAATCGCAACAGCGCCCTGGTTTCTGTCAGTGCAGGTCTGTTGCAGCGCTTCAGCCGAGAGGAAGCCCGCGCCGTTATTGGCCATGAGATTGGTCACGTGGCCAATGGCGATATGGTGACGCTGGCACTGATACAGGGCGTGGTAAATACCTTTGTGATGTTCCTTGCCCGCTTGGTTGGATTCTTCGTAGACCGGGTCATCTTGCGCAACGAAGAGGGATTGGGCATCGGCTATTTTGTCACATCCATTGTTATGGATATCATATTCGGCTTCTTCGCCATGATGATTGTCGCCTGGTTCAGTCGCCGCCGTGAATATCGGGCCGACCATGCCGGCGCCACACTGGCCAGCCCCCAATCCATGATTGCCGCGCTGCAACGGCTCAAGGTGGAGTCCGATCGCGGCCACGAGGAACCCCTACCCGGCAATATGAAAGCCTTCGGTATATTCGGCAGTATGGGAGCACTTATGGCCACGCACCCACCACTGGATGATCGTATTCTCGCCCTGCAAAATTTTCGTAATTAGTATCTAATTTGGTAGATAATCACAGCTGTACGTTCATTTTCTCACAGAGTTGTAACTTAAAAGGGTCACTTTCTGTGTGAACAGACGTAAATTAAAGCAACCATGAAAAGAGGTGCCATGAAGTATATCCCACTACTCATCGCCATATTTTTAATTGGGTGTTCTCCCTCATGGAGTGACGGCCCTTACGAGATTTATTGGATAGATGGCGAAAAAGCCCTTGGTTTTAATTTGGGGGACGATGCCTATATACGCCGTATCGATGAACCACATCATATCAGTGCAAACGAGATGTTCGTCTCAGTCTACGCTTGCCCTGAGGGTGCCTGCGCTTACTATTACATAGATCGACTTAAAGACCACAAATTTGCAGATTCTTCCGAGTTTGTTTTTGGCCCCTACACAGAAAAGACCTTTGTTCAATTGGAACAAAAGCTACAACTACCAAAACTGGAGCAATAATAAAAACATGAGAAAAGCATCAAGATTTATGCCTAAATACAAAACTGAAAAGGCAAGTAAAGCTACGTTGTTTGTTTTTCTCGCAGCAATGTTAGCTCCCCTTATTTACCAGCCAATGTTCTTTTTATCTTTAGCTGGCTTAGCATTATTGGCCATAATTTGGGGCACTGTCGAACAGCGCAAAATTGACAGGCATTTCCAACGACTATGTGACAAACGCAAAGGTTTATCCATTTGTGAATTTTCCCGGGAGTTTGATCGCAAAATTGTAGACACATGGATTATTTGAGCGGTGTATGAGCAACTACAAGCGGCACTTCCCACCAAACAACTGGTTCCAATTCAAACATCAGATGATTTCTTTAAGACCCTAAAACTGGATGAAGATGATCTCTATCTGGACTTAATTAATACATGGGTAAACCACCGCCTCTGGCGGTGAGACTTGACAAGGCTCTGCCGTTCCGGCGTGCAGAGTAAAAATATGGCCTCCATGAACCGGCAAGTTCTTTAAGGAGGCCATATGCGAGATTGGCAGTGCCAAGCTCACGTGAAACATTATTGCAGGTACCATGTGGTATTTGTGCCCAAGTATCGAAAGAAAGCGTTAGTTGGGGCATTGAGACGTGAGATTGGAGCAATATTCCGAGACTTGTGTCGTCAAAAAGGCATTGAGTTGGTCGAGGGGTACGCAATGAGGGATCACATTCATATGTTGTTAATGATTCCTCCCAGGATAAGTGTTTCCATTACGGTTGGGTTTCTGAAAGGGAAATCTGCGATCCGGATATTTCGGAAGTACAAGCATGTACAGAGAAATTTCACAGGAAGACATTTTTGGGCTCGGGGCTACTGCGTGAGTACAGTAGGGCTTGATGAGCAGATGATTCGAGAGTACATCAAGAATCAAGAGGTTGAAGAACGCCGGCAAGAGCAGATGCAATTGGCGGGATTGTAACAAGCCCCCTCTGGGGGCTTTCACCATACCACCCGCTATGCGGGTGGTTGCTGATTGAGGAGATCGCACAAAGAACCGGGCGAACCCTTGAGGACTATCAAAGCAACCCCTATTTTGGCAAGGTAACAACGGTCCAGAACCTGGTACTGTTTTTTAATCACCAGGCCCGTGGCGAGGCAACCGAACAACCCTAGACTTCTAAAAAAGCATTACAACGCCGCTAAAGCTCCTGATTCAGGGGCTTCATAGAAAAATTTTCAACCCACAAATCCAATAGAGAACCCAGGGAGAAAATGCATTGATTAGTATAATTTTTTTTGTAAGAAAAATAGAAATGATACTCTTTAATCAACCACCACTTTAGACCCAAGAGCCAACAGGCGCCCTGTAGCAATAAAACGAAAGTAGCCACTTGGGGAAAATCAAAACGGAGCCCTCAACAATTAAATTAATAATGCAATACGTCAATTCACATAAATCATCAAGAGAGAAACAGCACCCAATCTATTTATAGCACCAGAGGATTAGCAGATCCCCTCAGCGACTCGGACGCTGCACCTCACACAATCCAAACGACCCCAAATGCCTATTACAAAATAATAACCCGTCATTTACATATCCATACTTTACTAGCCATACCGATGGGACATTGCTTTTAAATTTATAACTTCAGGAAAAACCCATCCTGAATTAACAATTTATAAATAAACTTACCCACCAAGTGGATAAGGACGCCAAACATGAGGTTTTCTCATAGATATAGCGATTACTTATTGAAAACAGTCTAGTATGGACTAAATAACAAAGACCTCAGGAACCCCTCTCCCAATATTTACGGTAATTTTTTGGCCTTATTCTAGCAGCCCGCCAAAAACATTAGCGAACTTTAACTCATAAGCTGAAATCAATTCGGAGTCGATCATGCCTATACAAATCTTATCTGATAAAGAGGCTGTCAATATTAAGAAAAATAATCGTGCCGGACACTGGCCTAATCGTTCAGCGGACAACAGGTATGAACCTATCGCAAGACCTGACTTTATGGCTGGCTTTCAATTTCGACCTGGATCATGTGTTTTTTCGGTTGGTTCCTGCTTCGCCCGAAATGTCGAAACCAAACTGATTGAACTTGGCTTTCACATTCCATCGAGTGAGATATTTGAATTGCCAGAATTTGAAGACCCCAAACTAGATTCAATCACTAACTTTGGAGTTGCATCCATCTACAATGAATTCAAATGGGCACTGGATGAAAATAGCGGGATGCCAGAAGAGTGCATTGTTGAGGTGAACGAAGGAAAATATTGCGACCTAAATGTATTATCCTCTATACGCCCCGCCTCACTAGAGACAGTAAAGACAAGAAGAGAGGCCATTACTAGATTTTATAAATCGGTCCAAAAAGCCGAGACAATTATTATTACCCTAGGGTTGTCGGAAGTCTGGTTCGACAAAAAAACCAACTTATATCTAAACACAGTACCACTGCAAAAAGTTATAGAATTGTGGCCCGGAAGATTTGAGCTTCATGTATTAAATTATAATGAAGTCTATGATCATCTCGACAAAACCATACAGCTGTTGAAAGCCAATGCGAAAGTTCAGCAGAATATACTGATCACAATTTCACCCGTCCCGATGTCGCTTACATACAGAAATCAAGATATCTCTATTTCAAATTCGTATTCAAAGTCCGTATTGAGAGCTGCTGCTGAAGCACTGGTGTACTCAAATTCTAATGTTTTCTATTATCCCAGCTATGAATCGATATTATTGACAGATCGTAGTATCGCCTGGATGGATGATCAAGTACACGTGCGAGATGAATTGGTACGAATTCAGGTTTCCAGGCTTATTGATAAGTATTGTCAACCTGTAGGAGATTTATCAAGAGAGAGCGTATTAGAACAACTTCGTACACCATCAACACCAATGTCCGCCAAAGAAGCTCTCTTTTCCAAGTATCGTTCAATGTATAAAGAGTTCCCCGACTTTGCACTACAGTTTGCTCGATACCTGAATAAAACCGGAAATTACGAAGAGGCTGATAAAGCATTAAGTGTCGTTAAAACAGATGCAAATACCGCAGCTATTAAAGCGCAAGCGTTGCGCGGATTAAGACAGTTTGAAAAGGCCAGAGAGATACTGGAGCCCTTTATTGAGCCAAAGCTACGTAACCACTCAATCTGGAAGGAACTGATTTCAATTCATATTGATCAGGGTAACCTTGAAAATGCAATGGCAGTGATAGAGCAGTGGGCACAGGTATCTCGAGGGATTAGTTTTACAGCATATAAACTTAGTGCCAAACTAATTGAACCTTTAAATCAAGAAATTGCAAGGGCATACTTGGAAAAGGCTTTGGAAGTAAGACCCGGAGATGAAGTAACTATGCAGCTCTTAAAAAAGATGTTGACGTCACTCGAGTCAGGAAAACGTCAGGAAGACTCGCAAAACCCTCGACTGACAACCACACCATAATCAAAAACGGAGTTAAATATATCGAGACTAGACAAGAGTGTCTCCTATACAGCAATTCCAAACTGGCTACTCCTTACACAAAGTCCCGGAGTAGCTTTCGATTTCGGGGCTTTACATCATATTCTCAGAAACAGAAATTGGGCTTGTATTCACCCAGTGGTTCTGGATATCAGAGCTAACCCGACCAATGCAATTCTGCATCAATGAGACTTCCTCAATTAGCAAAGCTAGCTCTCAGGATAACTAGTCCTGGTGTAATCGATGTGCCCTCAACGGTGAAGCGATCATCAACACAAGTGAATAACTCGATAAAGACTATGGCCTCAGTTGAGAATCACCTCGACTTAGGCTTAACACACTAAAAACAGGACAAAGCCTCGAGGACTATCAAATAACCGCTATTACAAGAAAAGAACATCAGTACACAATCTTGTATTTTTTAATTGCCTTATTCACACCGGAGCGATCTAGCAAACAGTGGTTGCCGGGCCGCTGATGTTGTACGACTAAACTACCTCCACTTTAAATCTCGCCCGCAGCCCCCAATAAACAGCCAACACCGCATAACGATTGCAAATAAGATACACTTTCAAAACAGCAACAAACAAAAAGGAAGGCGACAATTACAGATGTCTCTTCCAATCCGGCAGTTCAAAGGGAGGATTGTATTAATGACTCTACTTAAAACTCTACGCGCCAGCTTCATCTCAGTCTTTTTACTACTTACCCCGGCAATATCTGCACAGGCGGAAACCTTTGCCACCGACGACGAGCGCAACACCATGCAGGTGTTCAATTTTGCCAGTCCGTCAGTGGTCTATGTCACCAATGAAACCCTGGTGCGGGATCGCAGGACCCTGCGCCTCCACTCAGTGCCCAAAGGCGCCGGCAGCGGATTTATCTGGGACACTCAGGGCCATATTGTCACCAATTTTCACGTTATTGAAGGTGCGCGGCAAATCACTATTACTTTGCAGGATCGCAGCGAGTGGCCGGCCGAACTGGTGGGATCTGCGCCGGAAAAAGATCTGGCAGTTCTGAAAATTAACGCTCCCAGGGAGTTGCTAAAACCGCTGGTTGTGGGCACCTCCAGCAATCTCGCGGTAGGCCGTAAAGTACTGGCTATCGGCAACCCGTTCGGCCTGGATACCACTCTCACCACCGGGGTGGTCAGCGCCCTAGGGCGGGAAATTGAAGCCGCCAACAACCGCACCATTCGCAATGTTATCCAAACAGATGCGGCTATTAATCCAGGTAACTCCGGCGGCCCGTTGCTGGATTCCCAGGCGCGTTTAATCGGAGTCAATACCGCAATTTACAGCCCTAGTGGCGCCAGTGTCGGTATTGGCTTTGCAATTCCAGTGGATACGGTCAAAAAAATTGTGCCGGAACTGATCAATCATGGCCGCCTGGTGCGCCCGATTATTGGTATCGAATCCGCCCCGGACCAGTGGAGTAGCCGCTACGGCTTTGAGGGGGTGGCTGTATTGCGTACCGCTCCCGGGCTTCCCGCAGAGAAAGCCGGCTTGCGCGGTATCCACCGCACCCGGGGTGGAGGCTGGGAATTGGGCGATGTGATTGTAGAAATAGAACAGCAGCCGATTCGCAGCTACGACGATCTGCTCAATGCCCTGGAAAAGCACAGTGCCGGTGACGAAATCACTATCGGCATACTGCGTGACGGGACAATTCGCTACACGTCCATTAGACTCGCGGCACCCGAATAAGCAGGCGCTTGCGCCCTGAACAAGAATTAGGCCGGGAGCCGATAATCTATGCAGAAGTACTTCCTGTGTCGCTATGACGAAATAAGCGAAGGTCAATCCAAAGGGTTCTCCCTCGGAGACACTGCCGCCGGCACTGACAATGTGTTTGCTGTGATGAAAGATGGCGAGGTCTACGCCTACAAAAACACCTGCCCTCACCGGGGTATCAACCTGGACTGGCAGGAAGACCAGTTCCTCGATCCCGATGGCGCACTTATTCAGTGCGCCTCCCACGGCGCGCTATTCCTGATTGAATCTGGGGAGTGTATCGCCGGGCCCTGTACTGGTGATGCCCTGACCCCAGTACCGGTGGAATATGCACAGGACGGTCTCTACGCATTACTGGCCGACTGACAGCCCCCTGCCTTTCCCTTACGGGAGAAAAGGCAGGGCCTCCACCAGCTCGACGCCTTCAGCACCGAGCTTCGCGCGGTATGCAAGCACTTGCACACCAGCATCGACAGCGGAATCCAGGGCCTTAGCATAAGCGGGATCAATTTCCCGCGCCGCCTGCACAGTCTCGATACCGCTGTGTTGGACGCAGTAAAAAAGTACCGCCCGCACACCGCTCTCAGCCAGTTTTTGCAGCTCGCGCAGGTGCTTGGCGCCCCGGGCACTTACCGCATCGGGAAAGTAACCCTGCGCCCCATCTGCCAGGGTCACATTTTTCACTTCTACGTAGCAGTCCCCATCGGCACCGGACAACAACAGATCGATACGGCTATTTTCCTCGCCATAGCGCACTTCCCTGCGTAGGGATTCATAGCCCTGCAACTCGCTGACTACCCCGGACAGAATGGCCTCTTCAACCAGAGCATTGGCGCGGCCTGTATTAACCCCCGCCAGGGCTCCATCCGGGGTCGTACAGATTTCCAGAGTGTGGCGATACTTGCGCTTGGGGTTGCCAGAATCGGAGTACCAGCAGTCTCCCCCCTCCACCCAACAATTCTTCATAGACCCCGTATTTGGGCAGTGGATGGTAAACACGTCGCCACTGGCAGATTCCACATCGGCGAGAAAGCGCTTGTATCGGCGCAAAAGTGTTGCCTTTTGCAACTGAGGGGTAAATTTCACGGGCTGGACCACTTGGCTGTAATTTCAGGCGCCACAAAATAGCAGACAACTATTTGTGGCGCGAATCGCGCAGATTTGATAGCTTCCTCGCTCTCGGTCGCCAGGGGTATCGGTACCGAGAACAGGATTAGCCTGACACCGCAGCGAATTTGATAGGTGAAAAAAGCATCACTTAGAAAGATTCCGGTCTAGGCTAGATTGAATTTGGTGGTATCGCCCCCATAAAGGGGGGCCCGTATAGAAAGAGAGGCAACGACTATGCCCAAAACTGCTGCGAGCACCGAATCTCTGCACGGCTTTGAGCCCTACAAGGAGACGCAGGGCGAAGAGTACATGAATGAGAAGCAGCAGGAGCATTTCCGCAACTTGCTGTTGGCCTGGAAGGCCGAGCTGATGGCGGAAGTGGACCGCACCGTTTCCCACATGAAAGACGAGGCCGCAAACTTCCCCGATCCCGCAGACCGCGCCAGCCAGGAAGAAGAATTTAGCCTGGAATTACGCACCCGCGATCGCGAGCGCAAGCTGATCAAGAAGATCGATGCCACCCTGGAGCTTATCGACCAGGATGACTACGGTTTCTGCGAAGCCTGTGGTGTTGATATCGGCATTCGCCGCCTGGAGGCCCGTCCAACCGCCACTCTGTGCGTGGACTGCAAAACCCTCGCGGAAATCAAGGAACGGCAGATCTCCGGCTGATCCACAACCGATAGCGGCACGGCGTTCGCTTGCGATCGCCCTGCTCGGAGGGGGCGATCAATGTATCGCCCCTATTCATTTTGAACAGCACAACCCCCTATATTGGTCGCTTCGCACCCTCCCCGAGTGGACCGCTCCACTTCGGCTCACTGGTGTGCGCCGTCGGCAGCTACCTCGACGCCCTCGCCCATGGCGGACACTGGCTCCTGCGCATGGAAGACCTCGACCCTCCCCGGGAAGAGCCCGGCGCGGCAACCCGCATTCTGAAATCCCTGGAAGCCCACGGACTGCACTGGCACGGCCCCGTCGAATGGCAGAGCAAGCGCTACGCACTCTACGAAGAAACCCTGTCCACACTGCGCCAACGGCAACTGATTTACCCCTGCGACTGCTCACGCAGCCAGATTAAGAAAAATGGTGGACATGCGAACGACTTCTGTCGCCTTAAATACGATGTGAGCGAACCCTCAGCGCTGCGATTGCAATGCGCAGGCGGCGAGGAAGGCTTTGTGGATATTTGGCACGGAGAGCAGCGGCAGCTGATCCGCGAAGACACCATTCTCAAGCGCCGCGACGGCCTCTATGCCTACCAACTGGCAGTCGTTGTCGACGATATCGACCAACAAATCAACCAGGTGGTGCGCGGCTCAGATCTATTGGATACCACCGGTGCACAACAGCGCCTGTTTAAAATCCTCGGCGCTACTCCCCCCCAGTTCGGCCATCTGCCGCTGGTGATGGGCCCTGACGACAGGCAAAAACTCAGCAAACAAAATCACGCACCGGCTATCGACGACAACATGGCTTCCGGTAACCTGTGTAAGGCTTTACAGTTCCTCGGCTTCAAACTGCCAAACACTGCCCTAACAGAATCCCCCGAGCATATTCTCAAGTGGGCTACCGCACGCTGGCGCCGCCACCAGATAGATATGCGCAACCGCCAATTGCACTGATTCCAAGCTGCACTTACCATTTCCGCGCCAGCCGCCCTTAGGGGTCCGGCTGATAACCCGCGTTGACGATTACACAGGGATGACTTCTCACCGGTACAGTGCGCGGGCAACAAATTTCTCTAGCGGGTTTTCAAGGCAATCTATGAGTAACCGCACACTATTAATTCTGCTGGTGTTGGTGGGTTATGTATTCTCCCCCACCATCTTCACCTGGATGATCAATCCCGTCGGCGCCTGGTACCGGCCTTTTATCCTCTGGTTCGTGCTGATCCTACTGGCGATTTTTATCCAGTGGAGGCGCAAATCGAATGAGCTTTGATATTGCCCACATTGCCCTGGTGGGAGTGGCCTATATCGCCACCCTGTTTTTTGTCGCCTTCGCCACCTCCAAGGGCTGGCTGCCTTCCCGCTGGGTACGCCATCCGCTGGTTTATGTGCTCTCCTTGGGCGTATCGTTATCGGCCTGGACCTTCTACGGTATCGTCGACCTGGCCTGGCAATATGGTTACGGGGTGCTCGCCTACTATCTGGGCACCGGCGCCATGTTCCTGTTTGCGCCAGTAGCCCTGGAACCACTGGCGCGCCTGGCACAGCGCTACCAGCTGTACTCCCCGGCAGATCTTCTGGTGTTCCGCTATCACAGCCGCCAGGCGGGGACTCTCGCCACCCTGTTTATGCTGTTGGCGCTGCTCCCCCTGATCGCCCTGCAAATACAGGCGGTATCCGAGACCCTGGCTCTGCTGTCGCGGGATAGTGTGGCTGCCCTGGCACTGCCGGACAGCGGTGTATCGAGCAAAAATTTAATCGCATTTTTCTACTGCGTGCTGCTGGCGGTATTCACCAGTATGTACGGCGCTACCCGCGAGCGTGGCGAGGGCCTGGCCAGTGCCATGGCCCTGGAGTCCCTGGTAAAACTGGTGGCTCTCACCGCTGTGGGCGGCTATGCCATTTACGGCGTCTTCGGTGGGTTTTCCGGCCTGGATGAGTGGCTGCTGGAGAACCCCGATATGCACCAGCTGCTCTACACCCCCATCAAGCAGGGCTCATCCCATACCCTGCTACTGGTGTTTATCGCCACTGCCGTGGCTATGCCACATATTTTTTACCTGAGTATTGCCGAGCGCCCTACCGGACAGGCAATGCGCACCGCCAGCTGGGGCTTCCCCCTGTTCCTTCTGCTGATGGCCCTGCCCATCTTCCCCATCATGTGGGCGGGCTTTGCCCTGGATGTGACCGGCCCGGTGCAGTACTTCTCGCTGGCGGTACCCCGCGCCAGTGGCTCGGCACTGCTCACCACCCTGGCCTTTATCGGCGGCCTGTCAGCAGCCACTGGCGCGCTGATCATGATCACCCTGGCCCTCGCCACCATGGTGATGAACCACTGGCTGCTGCCCGGCACCCGCTGGCATTCTGAGGACAATATGTACCGGCAGCTGGTGTGGCTGCGCCGCGCGCTGATCGCCGCTCTATTTATTGCCGGCTTTGCCTTTTACCTGTTACTTAACAACCGACTCTCCCTGTCGGATCTGGCCCTGCTGGCATTTATTGGATCACTTCAGTTCCTGCCGGGGATTTTTGCTGTAATCCACTGGCCACGAGGCAATCGACGCGGATTTGTCGGTGGCCTGCTGGCGGGCATGTTGCTTTGGGGGGGCGGCCTGTTAATTCCGTCAATTTTTGGGATTACCGGCATCACCCTGCCCGGCACCTCCCTCCAAATTCCCCTCGGGATGTCTATCTGGACACAGATCACCACCCTGTCACTGGGGGTCAATGTCCTGCTATTTGTCAGCCTATCTCTGTTCACCCGCACCAGCAGCCTGGAGCAGTACGCCGCTGACCTGTGTAGCGACGACACCATCGCCCAGGCTCTGCGCCTGGGACTGGATGTGGAATCCGCCGCAGATTTTCGCCTGCGCTTGGCTGAAAGCCTCGGAGCCGCTACTGCGAATAAAGAAGTTAAACGCGCTCTCGCCGCCCTCAATCTGCCGGACAACGAGCGCCGCCCCTACGCCCTGCGTCAACTGCGCAACAAGTTGGAGTCCAATCTCTCCGGCCTGCTGGGGCGTGTTCTGGCGGTGCAAATTATTGATCGACACTTCCCGTTCCAGAACAGCGATCAGCCGGCAAACAAAGACATTCACCTGATCGAGACCCGATTGGGCCGTTATAAGCACCAGCTCACCGGCTTGGCCGCAGAACTCAATAACCTGCGTCTGTATCACCGCCAAATGCTGGAAGAGCTGCCGATGGCCGCTTGCTCCCTGGGGCGCGACGGAGAAGTCCTGCTGTGGAATTACGCCATGCAGGACCTCACCGGTATCAGTGCCAGCGAGGTAATCGGCTCGAAACTGGAATACTTGGCGGAGCCCTGGCGCAGCCTGCTGGGGGAATTCGCCCTATCCACCGATGCCAGCCGCTTTAAGCAACAGGTGAGCCTCGACGGCAATAGCCACTGGCTCAACCTGCACAAGGCGCGGCAAAAACGCAGCCGCAGCGACCGCTCCCGCGACGAGCGCGGCGATGCACAAATGTTGTTGCTGGAGGACATTACCGAAACGCAGGTCTTGGAACAGGAACTTATCCACAGCGAGCGCCTGGCCTCTGTGGGCCGCCTGGCCGCCGGCGTAGCCCACGAAGTGGGTAATCCGGTCACGGGGATCGCCTGCCTGGCGCAAAACCTCCAGTACGACTGTGACAACCCAGAGGTCCTGGAAACCGCCGACCAGATCCTGAGCCAGACCCAGCGCATCAGCCGTATCGTCCACTCCCTGGTCAACTTCTCTCACAGCGGCAACCAGGAAGACAGCGAGCGGGCCCCGGTAGATCTCTATGCCTGCGTACAGGAGGCGGTCAACCTGCTGTCCCTGCAACGGGATAAGACCGAGGTCCAGTTTGAGAATCGGGTACCTGAAGACTTGATCGCCCCGGGAGACAACCAGCGCTTGATCCAGGTGTTTATCAACCTGCTCAGTAATGCCCGCGATGCCAGCCCCGATGGCGGCCAGATTGTAATTGAGGGCTATCGCAAGAGCGGCAGCGCCTGTGTCTCTGTCACCGACAGCGGACCGGGAATTTCAGCTCAGCATCGTGAACGGATTCTGGAGCCCTTCTTCACAACGAAAGAGCCTGGCGAAGGTACGGGGCTGGGGCTGGCAATGGTTTACAGCATTGTCGAGGAGCACGGCGGCCAGCTGGAATTGGTCAGTCCCGCCAACCCGGAAACCGGGACTGGCGCCCGCTTTATTGTGCAACTCCCCCTGGGAGACTGAGATGGTTGGACACCCAAATCGATCATTATTTGTGCAAAAATAACCCGATTAACCGTTTTTGAGTTGCATCGAAACGGCGCCCGGGTAAAACTAGGCGCTTACTGAGCATTTTGTAACCAGGCGTAACATATGAGCCACATCCTCATCGTCGAAGATGAAGCCATTATCCGAACGGCGCTGCGCAAGCTTTTAGAGCGGCACCGCTACAAAATCAGTGAAGCGGGTTCGGTAAAGGAGGCGCTCACCAAGTACCGCCTCAATGAAGTTGACCTGGTTATCTCCGATCTGCGCCTGCCCGGCGCACCGGGCACCGACCTGCTCAAGCACGCCGGTGATATTCCGGTACTGATCATGACCAGTTACGCCAGCCTCCGCTCTGCGGTGGACTCCATGCGTATGGGGGCCGCCGACTATATCGCCAAGCCCTTTGATCACGACGAAATGCTCGCAACCGTCCGCCGGGTCATAGGCAAAGCGGAGCAGAATCGCGCCCAGCCCGTCAACGAGAAAGAGAATACCGGCACTATTGCCGGTATGATTGGCAGCAGCCCAGTGATGAGGGAGCTCTACGGTCGCATCCATAAAGTTGCCCCCACAGACGCCACCGTCCTGGTGCACGGTGAAACCGGTACCGGTAAGGAACTGGTTGCCCGGGCTATTCACGAGGAGAGCCGCCGGGCCAACAAACCGCTGATCTCCGTCAACTGTGCCGCGATTCCCGACACACTGATTGAATCTGAGCTGTTCGGCTACGAGAAAGGCGCATTTACAGGTGCCCAGAGTTCCCGCGAGGGACTGGTAGCGGCAGCCGATGGAGGAACCCTGTTCCTCGACGAGATCGGTGAGCTGCCCCTGGAGGCACAGGCCCGCCTGCTGCGTGTATTGCAAGAGGGCGAAGTGCGGCCAATCGGCTCGATCGAATCCCGCAAAGTGGATGTGCGCCTGGTAACAGCCACCCACCGCAACCTGCGCCAGCTGTCAGCGGAGCGTAAATTCCGAGAAGACCTTTACTACCGCATCAATGTGGTGCAAATGACGCTTGCCCCCTTGCGCGAGCGAGGCAGAGACGTCCTAGCACTGGCAGAGCACCTGTTGGAAAAGTTCTGCACCAAGATCGAGCGCCCTTTATTGCGCTTGTCACCGGAAGCCATCCAGGCTGTTACCACCTACACCTGGCCCGGTAACGTGCGCGAATTGGAGAACGCCATCCAGCGCGCTGTAATCCTTACGGATAAGAACAGCCGCGAGATCGACCACAAAACCCTGGATATCGATCTGGACTTGGTACCGATCGAAGAGGCCGACGGCATCCCGCGCCCCCGCAGCCTGCACACCGACCCCCGTGAAGACCTGTCCCTGGAAGACTACTTCGCCCGCTTCGTTATTGAACACCAGGACACCATGAGTGAGACAGACCTGGCCAAGAAGCTCGGCGTCAGCCGCAAATGCCTTTGGGAACGACGCCAAAAGCTGGGCATTCCCCGCAAGAAGAGCCGCCGCAGCGCCGCCGCAGAAGCTTAAAACTAACGCTATCCCCAGGGGGCTTCGCCCCCTGCTCCCAATCCGTCCTCACCTGTCAAACTCCTTCAACCACTTTGTTACCCCACCCCCACAGGGGTTACCAACCAGAGTGTTACCCACACCCACCCAGAAGTAACAACTCTCGCACCTTCCGTAACGCAATGGCTCTCAGAAAAGTTCCGTCAAATTTCGTAAAGATCGTAACTTATTGATTTATAAGGATTTTTAAAAGTTGGCATACTAACTGCTTTACTCTTAGTACAAAAATTGAAAACAGCCAACAATAAAAATAAATGACTGTTAAAAGCCCTATAACAACTAACAATAAGTGGGGCGAAACATAATAAAAATAATGGGGCGGCCGACAATAAAAGCAATGAGTGGCCAAAACCGCAAGAACAACAATAAACAATAACAATAAAACTCAAGAAGAATAAGAATAACAACAAGCGCGTTGCAAACTGACTGAACTGTACCTGGGAGAGGGTGTTTGCTTGAAAGCAAATTGAGAGCGCAAGGAAGCCGCTGCCTTCATACTGGTAATAATAATTCCCATATTTCTTTTCCCCCGAACTTACAGGCACCCGCATATTGCGGGCGCATTCCTTTGCGTGTGTTAGAATCGCGCCCGCGAGTCCCGATCTCTGAGGATAAACAGCCACTGAGGCTCCTTTCCGGACTCGCTCCTGGGGTAGCCCAGGTATAGAGGCTCCAGCAGTGCCATCGTGAATCTCCCCAGAGGGACCACCACTTATACAGGCCGCCAACCAATGCGTGGCCAAGCACAGCGGGGCTTTCCCGGCCATCCCTAAATGGCAGCAGTCAACATAGACAGCCGTATGCTCAACAACCTGATTAGTAGTATCAAACGCTGGCGCAAGCCGGCCAGTAAAGGCCCCAGGGTTATCGCCCGCAACGACCACAGCATCTCGCGCCGAGAAATCAGCCGCGCGGCCTTAACAGTTATGAAGCGCCTTCAGGATGCCGGATACCAGGCGTATATCGTAGGTGGAGGTGTACGCGACCTGATGCTCGGCGGTCACCCCAAGGATTTCGATGTGGCCACCGACGCCACTCCAGAGCAGGCCAAGGTGCTTTTTCGCGGAGCCCGCATTGTCGGTCGCCGCTTTCGCATCCTGCACGCCCGTATAGGCCGTGAAGTTATCGAAGTGACTACCTTCCGCGGTCACCACAGCGATGGCGAGACCCACGAGGCCAAGCAGTCCGAACACGGTATGCTGCTGCGTGACAATGTCTATGGCGACCTGGAAAGTGATGCCATGCGTCGGGATTTCACGGTCAACGCGCTTTACTACACCACCAAAGGGTTCGAAATCCACGACTACACCGGCGGTGTCGAAGATATTGAAAAGCGCCTGATTCGAATGATCGGCTCCCCAGAGGTCCGCTACAAGGAAGACCCGGTGCGCATGCTGCGCGCGGTGCGCTTCGCCGCCAAGTTGGATTTCACTATTGAAGGCAAGACCGAGGCTCCCCTGCACGAGCTGGCGCCACTGTTACGCAATATTGCCCCGGCTCGCCTGTTCGATGAGATTCTCAAGCTGCTGATGAGTGGCCACGGAGAGCGCACCTTTGAGCTGCTGCGCCAGTACCAGCTCTGGCAACACCTGTTCCCGGATAACGCCGCACAAATTGAGGCCAACAACGCGGCCCTGAAACTATCCCAACAAGCCCTGCGCAACACGGACCAACGTATCCGCGCCGATATGCGTGTTACCCCAGCGTTCCTCTACGCCGCCCTACTCTGGCCTGCGGTGAGCACCGAGCAACAAAAGCTGATTGCCAAGGGCACCCCACCAGCGCCAGCGCTGGCCCAAGCGGCACAAAAAGTTACCAGTTCACAGCTGGCCCACACCGCTATTCCCAAGCGCTTCTCAATCCCCATGCGGGAAATCTGGGACCTGCAACAGCGCCTGCCCCAGCGCGGTGGCAGTCGGGCCCAGCGCTTACAGGAACACCCCCGTTTCCGCGCCGCCTACGACTTCCTGTTGCTGCGGGAAGAAAGTGGCGAGATTGAAGCGGGCCTGGGCAAATGGTGGACCGACTTCCAACAGGCCGACGATGAGCAGCGCCAGCAAATGGTGCGCAAGCTACAGCGCACAGGCAGCGGTGGGCGCCGCAACCGTAACTCTCGCGGCCGCCGTCGCAAGCCGAGAGCAAAACAGTAATGGAAACGGTATACATCGGCCTGGGCAGTAACCTGGCAGAGCCCGGCAAACAACTGCGCAGCGCCCTATCGGCCATGGAACGAATCCCCAGTACAGAATTATTGGAGTGTTCGAGCTTTTACCGAAGCGCCCCGGTCGGCCCCGGCGATCAACCCGATTACATCAATGCCGTCGCAGCATTGAAAACAGCACTGTCCCCGCTAGCACTACTGGACCAGCTCCAATCTATCGAGCTGTCCCACGGGCGCGAGCGCTCCATCCGCTGGGGCGCCCGCACCCTGGACCTGGATATCCTGTTGTTTGGGGAATCTCAAATCGATGAGCCCCGCCTACAGGTCCCACACCCGCGCATGGCCGAGCGTAACTTCGTACTGCTACCCCTTTCTGAACTGGCTCCCGCGATGGAACTGCCCGGATTGGGAGCCCTTCCAGCACTCTTACAGGGCTGCCCGGAAAACCGCCTGGAAAAGGTTTGATCGACTGAGGCTCCCCAACTACTCGACGGGCGGCCCTCTCAATAGTACTTTTGCGTTTGCAACTCATCAGGGGAGACCCCAGACAAAGAGGAGTCGCTCAAGTGGTTATCGAAAAACCCGAGACCAGCACAGCTGAACTCAACCTGTCCAATAAAACACCGCCTAAATTTATCGCGGTGGAAGGCAATATTGGTGTGGGAAAAACCACACTGGCAAAGAAGCTGGCCTCCACATTCAATTACGACACGCTGTTGGAATTACCCGAGGAGAACCCCTTTTTGGAGCGTTTCTACCGGGACCCCCAAAACGCCGCACTGCCCACCCAGCTGCACTTTCTCCTCCAGCGATCACAGCAAATCCAGGCACTGCGGCAGGACGATATCTTTGAGCCGGTGCGGGTGTCGGACTTTTTGATCGAAAAGGACCAGCTGTTTGCTGAAGTCACCCTGGATAAGGATGAGCTGCACCTATACCAACAGGTGTACAAACACCTCACCCTGGAAGCACCCAAGCCGGACCTGGTGATCTATTTGCAAGCCCCCCTCGATGTGCTGCAAGCCCGAATCCGCAATCGGGGAATCCCGGCTGAGCAGGCGATAAGCAATGAGTACCTCGCCACCCTCAACAACGCCTACACCCGCTTTTTCCATTTTTACGATGAGGCGCCTCTACTCATCGTCAATACCGAGGAGATCGACATTGTCGATAGCCCAGAGGACTACCAACAGCTGGTCGAATATCTGTTCACGATCACCAGTGGCCGGCACTATTACAACCCAGGAAGTTAATCGTTATGTATGCACCCTCTGAATTAGAAAAGCTCGTAACCGTTCAAACCCTGCGAAAAATGAAAGCGAATGGTGAGAAGTTTATTACCGTTGCTCTCTACGATGCCCCTATGGCTGCGATGGCACAAAAGTCCGGGGTTGAGACACTGCTCGTCGGAGATTCCCTGGGCATGACCGTGCTGGGTTACGACAGCACTGTGCCAGTGACGATGGAGCAAATGATTTACCACGTCGAGGCGGTCGCGCGCGGCAATAAGAAGTCCCTGATTATGGGGGATATGCCGTTTATGACCTACGCCACCCCAGAGCAGGCACTCCAGAATGCAACCCGGATCATGCAGGCCGGTGCACATATGGTGAAGATCGAGGGAGGCGCCTGGCTCGCCGACACCGTGAAGATTCTTACTGATCGCGGTATTCCCGTTTGCGCCCACCTGGGCCTCACCCCTCAATCAGTACACAAACTGGGAGGCTATCGCGTTCAGGGGCGCGACGAAGAACACGCCAAGCAAATCCTCGAAGACGCCCTACAACTCGACGAAGCCGGAGCTGATCTGCTGGTGTTGGAATGTGTACCCGCCGACCTGGCAAAGCGTATTACCGAAGCCGTATCCATGCCCACCATCGGCATAGGCGCGGGCCGCGACTGCGATGCCCAGGTACTGGTAATCAATGACATCCTGGGCCTCACCCAACAGCCCCCCAAGTTTTCCAAAAACTTCCTGGTAGAGGCCGAGGATATTCCCGGGGCCCTGCGCAAATACGCCGAGGACGTCAAGCAAGGCGTTTTCCCCGGCGAGGAACACATATTTAAATAATACTCCCCTCATCCGGGTGCTTCTCACCCGGTATTTTTCTGCGGCAGGTCCCACCTGCCGCTCTCAAGCGGTAACACTATGACTTTCGACCAACTAATCCAGGATTGGCTCTCGACCAATGGCGCCACTTCTGTGCCCGAAGGCTGGACCCAGGGGCGGGCTACATTTGGCGGCCTTGTAGCCGCAATGTTGTATGAGCAGATGGCTTCAGAGCTGCCTTCTGACAGCAGCTTGCGCTCTTTTACCACCTCATTCGTAGGCCCGGTTGCCCCAGGGGCGATTAACACCCGCGCGGATGTCCTTCGCGCAGGCCGCTCTGTCACTCAGGTACAGGGGCACCTCGATCAGGATGATGCCGTTATGCTGGCGGGCCTCGCCAGTTTTGGCCGCGGCAGGGAGTCATCCGTTCTCGCCAAAGGTCCCTCAGCACCGGAGTACCCCACCCCGGATAAATGCCTGCCCCTGCCCTATATCGAAGGTGTAGTGCCGGAATTTACACAGAAGTTCGATTACCGTATCGCATGTGGGGGCCTGCCTTTCAGCGGCGCGAAAGAGAGAGTTTTAGGTGGCTGGGTACGATTTAAGGATGGCAGTGAGAGCCGTACTGGTATCAGCCACTTACTCGCACTGATCGATGCCTGGCCACCGGCGACACTCCCGATGATGAAAGAGCCGGCTCCCGCCAGCTCATTAACATGGACAGTGGAGTTTATGGAGCCACTCCCAGAGCGCACCGCTTCTGACTGGTGGCAATACGAGGCCGAAGTGGAACAGGCCGAGGATGGCTACGCAGTAATACAGGCCCGCTTGTGGGATGCCGATGGACGTTTAACCGCCCTCTCCCGCCAAATGGTCACTATCTTTGGTTAACCAGCACTCGTCGATCAACTATCCCTTTACCGCCACTCATTGAGTGCCTTGGCTCCACGGATGGAACCATTTAAGTGGTCCTAAAGAATTTTGTAACTTTTCTACGGCCTTCAGACCACTCTAAATAATACTTCCCGATCCTGCTTAACCCGCCTAACGAATCAATTATTACCTGCATAAAAATATACAACTTTCGTGATTTTTATTATTTTCTTATGAAAAAAATAAATCGCGCCGCCCTTACAGAAAAATAAAATAAAAAAAACCTCCTTTACTCCAACTTGTAATCTACGCTATCCATCATCCCCCCCATCGAAAACAAAGGGGCCGCCAGAGAAACGCCCCAATTTTCGACCCCACTACAAAACCGTCGGTAACAACAAAGTTGGAGAGCAATAATGATAAAAAGAATATTTTTTTCACTCACACTTCTATTCAGCCATTCCGCCGCAGCAGTAGATTTTGAAGACGTTTGGGATGCAATTACTTCTTGTAACTGGTTTGAATTTATTGATGATGTCGACGATACCGGCTCAAAAGACCTGGACGGCTATGAATACGGTGACACTGAATTTGCCGATGCCAATTCAGGCAGCTTTGACATGATCGTCTACAACATGGATGGATTTTTGGAGTGTATAGGCGGCAACAGCAAGTCTGACTTCAAACAAATTATTAACACTTTTGATAATAACCCCAAAGACCTCTGGTTGATGCAGGAGGCTTGGAGCAAAACCAAAGCCAATTATCTGGACGACGACGACAAGCTCGATAACGACACAGTCCCCTATCGCTCCAAACACTGGAAAGGCACTGGTACCAGCTTTGGCAATGGCCTGCTGACCTTTTCCAAGTTTCCGTTTGACCGAGATAATCGCGATGACGACGACTACACCTTCGCCACTTATGAGGAGGAAACTTTTGATAAGTGCGCAGGTAATGACTGTGATACCGAAAAAGGCTTTACCGTAGCAAAAGTTGAAGTGACCAAAAACTTCCATGTCCATGTGTACAACACCCATATGGATGCAGGACACCAAGACGATGACCTAAATGCCAAAGCCAAGCAACTCGACCAGATTGCCGATATGATCGTCGCCCATTCTAGTAATGCCACAGTCATATTAGCCGGTGACTTCAATATGGCGTTTGATGAAAATGACGATGGCTGGCGCGGTACAAACTACCAAACTTGGAAAGCATTTTTTGCCAAAACCGGCGGCAAGCATGCCTGCCAATATATGTTATCTGGCAGCGACACCAGCTTGGAAGCCTGTGCTGATGAACTTCAGGACGATACCGATCATGTCGTCGTTATTAATAACAACCCCAATTACACGCTGGACGTAACCAATTACTACATTGGCTCCGCGGAGTACACCGGGCTGAGCGACCACGACCCAGTATTTGTAGACTTCTCATGGGTTAAACACTAAACGAGCGGCACACAGCCTCTTCCGCAGGGGATCGGTAGGGGCTTAACCAATTTACCGACAAAGTGAACGACACCGGACTGAAAACCCAATCCAGCTACAATTTTGCTTATTGAGGAGAACTTTAACCCACGCATAAACCGCATGCTTGGCGGGAAGGGCTTTCAGTGGACAGGATTAAGAACCTAGTTGTCGGGAGTGGTCCTGCGAGTATCGCTACAGTCAAGGCATTGCAAGATATTGGGCAAGAAGTTGAAGTCGTTGATGTTTCATATGACCTTGAAGACGATATCAAATACCAAGTTAATATCTTATCCAAAAAAAACATTGATGCATGGACTCAGGAGGACAAAGATAAACTGTTTCCAGCTCCAGTAGCCTCCCGAAAAGGCCTGGAAAGAAGATATCTATTTGGGTCTGACTTTCCATACAGAGTACCAAAACCTCTCAGCATTACGACAAAAAACTGTAATACAGAATTTTCCCATGGCTTTGGTGGGCTTGGGAACGTATGGGGTGCAGCTATCATGCCCTACAGTGAAAGTCAGCTAGCAAATTGGCCTATCTCCTTAAATGAACTAACGCCATCCTACAAAAATGTACTCCGCTATATGCCTATAAGTGCGGAGATAGACAATCTCAATAACAAGTATCCACTATTCCCTAACAACTTTACTGCCATCAAAAGAAATGCGCCGACAGATTTCTTATTGAAAAAATTGAAGGCTATTGAAAGTAATCTCCAGAGGAATGGCATTGAATTTGGTCGAGCCCGCTTAGCGGTAGATGCAAGCAAGGGGGAGCATGGATGTAGATATTGCGGCCACTGCTTTGACGGATGCCCATACCAATCTATTTTCAACCCTAAATACTTGTTTGAAAAACTACAAAAAGACAAACTCACCATACATAAAGGTCTTCTTGTCCTGGAGATTCATGAAACAAGTCAAGGCGTAAACGTGATTGCAGTTGATATAACCAATAGCAAAATAAAAAAAATTACCGCACAGAAAGTTTTTCTCGCAACCGGCCAGTTTGCCACCACTACAATACTGGCAAGATCCCTCAATCTATTAAATACTCCAATCAAAATCAAAAACAGCCAGTATTTTTTCTTCCCCCTCTTTCTCTACAAAGGGTATCGTTATGAGATTGAGTTTACCCTCGCAGAAATCTTTTTAGAGATTGACAATCCAAACATAAGCCCTGAACAAATACACCTTCAACTTTACGGTCGAAGCCAAATTATTGAAGAGCAATTAATATCTCTACTCCCCCCCCTTTTCCCAAAGCAAGTCGCCTTGGATCGCTTATACGTAATTCAGGGTTTTATGTCCTCTGAGGATTCTGACTCATTGGAACTAACTTTAACCGACAAACAAGCAGATAGCTCTTCAATAGAAATAAGAGGAATTGAAAATACGAGAGCCCGAGAAATCGCCCAAAGAACACAGTCTTTAATAAGGCGTTCACTGATAAGGCTTGGTATGGTCCCCCCCTTCTTTCTCACCGTACTACCACCAGGCAAAAGCTTCCACCTTGGTGGCAGTTTCCCGATGGGAGGAAAACATGAGATATTCCGCTCAGACCTCTTAGGAAGGCCGGCACACTTTAAAAATGTCCATATTGTGGATTCTGCCAACTTTCCCAATATTGCAGGCTCAACCATCACCTTTACCATTATGGCGAATGCTGATCGAATCGTAAGGTCTATAGGGTTTCGTGGCTGATTGGCAGCCCAGATAACTGAAATAACCTATTTAGCTAGGATACTTCAAAAGATAACTACAACCACTTTTTCCAGTAAAACAAAGCGATCTGCCCAGCCAATGCCACCACCAGCAAGATGCAAAAAGCAATAAAGCCCAATGACGACTGTCCCCAGGGAATACCGCCGACATTAATCCCAAACAATCCAGTGAGAAAGCTCAGCGGTAAAAAAACTGCCGCCACCACTGATAGTACATACATACGACTATTCAACTGATCCGAAGTGCGACTCAACAATTCCTCCTGAGCGATTGCCGCGCGCTCCCTTACCGCATCGATATCGTCGACATGGCGCTGTAACCGATCATTTACCTCTCCCAAGAGGGCGTGGCTGTGCTCATCAAACCAGGATAGGGATTCCTGCTGCAAACGCCCGAGCACCTCCCGCTGCAGGCATAAGTAGCGTCGCAATACGATAGTTCTCTTGCGTAGCCGAACCAGTAGGGAAGAGAGCTCCGAACCTCCCTTATCTAATAACAGGTTTTCCAGGTCATCGATTTTTTCTTCGAAGTCTTCGGCCCGATCACACATACGCAAGACCAACAGATCTGCCAGGGACATCAAAAGAGCCGCAGTTCCACGGGGACCAAAGCCACTGCGCAAGCGAGAAAGCAAGTCATCCTCTGACAGCAACTTCCGTCGGCCGGTACTGATAATACGGTTTTCCTCGGCCCAAATGCGAATGGCGATCATATCCTTTGCGCGCGGCTTGGATTTTCGCTCAATGCCGTACATAGCCAACATCAGCCCCTGATCCACAGTCATTACACAGGGGCGCGTTGTCTTCGCAGACAGGGTCTCTATCGCCGTAGCTGTGAGTCCACTATCCTGTTGCAGCCACTCGACGGTGTTGGTGCTGTCGTAGTCAAAATGCAGCCAGAGAATTCCCTGATCAGGTTGCCAGGATTTCACCTCTGCCCAGGAAAGCTCTCGGCCCGAGCCTTTGCGATCGAGTAAGACAGCGTAGACCAGACCAGTTTCCATAGGCTCTCATATCACCTGATATTAATTCGAGCATCACTTTCTTTACGCGACTTATTTACTGAGATGGGCCAGCTCTGCGGCGTTCTGCTCCCAGTTTTGACCATCGAAAGGTTCGACCTCCAAGTCTCCGGGTCTCTCATCAAAACAGCGCGCATTAAGACTATAGCCATCCGGGTTGGAGCGCGGCACATAAAAAGACTTAACGCCGCAATGGCGACAAAACAGGTGCTTGGCCACCCCCGTATTAAACGTATAACAATCCAGGTCTTTTTCCCCAGACTCCAGCTTAAAGTTTTCAGCGGGAATAATGACGTGCAGAAAACCCACTTTCTCACACATCGAGCAATTGCACGCATGGGCTACCAGTTTCTCCTCTGAGTCGCGCTCGTGCCGCGCCCGATAGCGAATAGCGCCACAGTGGCAACCTCCGCGAAGTTCAGTAGTAACTTTACTCATTTGAATTATTGTCCTTTTCAAATAACGGGCGGGCAGCCAACAGTGAAAACAGCGAAAGGCCCAGCAGCAGGTGGAACCAGTTTGTACGCGCCAAGCCCAGCACTCGCGGAGCGCCGGTACCCACAAACAATCCATCCATTGCAATGACTACTGCCCCTGCCCCCAGTAACAAAGGACCCGGTGGCGATAGTCGTCGCGGTGACATCAATTCCATCATTGCAACCCACAACCACAATAGAAGCCCCAGGGCGGAAAATACCTCTGTCACTTCCTGCGGCGATAACCTGCCACTTTCCGAGACGCCAATAGACGAGGCCAATACCAGCACCAGCACTACATAAGCGGGTCCCCGGGCACTCTGTCCAATACCTATCTCGAAACGTGCCCAAACCAACCCTATTCCAATTAGCAACAGCGAACTAAACCCGGATAGCTGCAGTAAAGCCCGGTGTAATTGGGTTGCCCCGGGATCAATACCGTAGCGATAGGCACCGACAATCGCGGAGACAGCGATAAATAGAAGACCCGCCATCACCAAGAGTGCAGCTGATTGGAAGCGAGCATTGGTAAGACGCCAGTACTGATTGGCAATCAGCAGTGCGGCGAGGGTGAGGAGAATGTCGATCAGCCAGAAGTTGTCCAATGTTTTGCCCTTTTTTTTCCAGAATTCTAATAGAAAACCGGTAATAAGCGACAATTCCGCTTCGGCAGATACAAAAAAACCCGGCTTAAAAGCCGGGTTTTTTCAGTCCGTAGACTTAAGCTTCGTCGGAAGCTTGCTTGGCTTCTTCAGCGGCAGCTGCGTCGGCCTTGGCTTCCTTGATAGAAAGCTTGATACGTCCACGCTGGTCAACGTCGAGTACCTTAACCTTAATCTTCTCACCTTCACTCAGGTAATCAGTTACGGCATTTACGCGCTCTTCAGCGATCTGGGAGATATGTACCAGACCGTCTTTGCCCGGCAGGAAGTTAACAAACGCACCGAAGTCTACGATACGTACCACGGTACCTTCGTAGATAGCGCCAATCTCAGCTTCCGCAGTGATCTCCTCGATGCGGGTTACCGCCGCTTCCAGGCTCTCACCGTCTTCACCGAAGACCTTGATAGTGCCGTCATCTTCGATATCGATGGAGGCGCCGGTCTCTTCAGTGATGGAGCGGATAGTCGCACCGCCTTTACCAATCACGTCGCGGATCTTGTCCGGATGGATCTTCAGGGTCGCGTAGCGCGGTGCGTTCTCATTCACGGTGGTACGGGAAGAGTCGATCACCTTGTTCATTTCCGCGAGGATGTGCAGACGCGCGTGCAGAGCCTGCTCCAGAGCGGTTTCCATGATCTCTTCGGTAATACCTTCGATCTTGATGTCCATCTGCAGCGCGGTCACACCAGAGGCGGTACCCGCTACTTTGAAGTCCATATCGCCGAGGTGGTCCTCGTCACCAAGGATATCGGTCAGAACCGCGTAGCCTTCGTCTTCCTTTACCAGACCCATAGCGATACCGGCTACCGGTGCCTTCAGCGGAACACCCGCATCCATCAGCGCCAGGCTGGAACCACATACGGAAGCCATGGAGCTGGAACCGTTGGATTCAGTGATCTCGGAAACTACACGCACGGTGTAGGGGAAGCTGTCCGGGCTCGGCAGAACTGCAGCGATACCGCGACGAGCGAGGCGGCCGTGACCGATTTCGCGACGACCGGTAGCACCTACACGACCCGCTTCACCTACAGAGTAGGGAGGGAAGTTGTAGTGCAGCATAAAGTAGTCTTTGCGCTCACCTTCCAGGGCGTCGATGATCTGTGCATCGCCAGTGGAACCGAGGGTAGCCACTACTAGAGCCTGGGTCTCACCACGGGTGAACAGCGCAGAGCCGTGGGACTTGGGCAGAGCGCCAACTTCCACAGCGATCGAACGTACAGTTTTGCTGTCGCGACCGTCGATACGGGGCTCGCCGCGAACGACAGCGCCGCGCACCAGCTTCTTCTCCAGCTTGCCGAAGTAGCTTTTTACCAGATCGGCGCTAATTTCTTCAGTAGCCAGGGCTTCAGCGGCTTCACTGCGCAGTTCCGCCAGGCGGGTGCTGCGCTCTTGCTTGTTGGTGATGCGGTAGGCTTCGGCAACCTTTTCGCCAAACTGAGCGTCCAGGGCAGCTTTCAGCTCGGTGTTTTCCGCCGGAGCCAGCCAGTCCCACTGGGGCTTGCCCGCTTCCGCTTTCAGCTCTTCACAAACCTTGATAATGGCCTGCATTTCCTGGTGTGCGTAGAGTACGGCACCCAGCATGATGTCTTCCGGCAGCTCCTGGGCTTCGGACTCCACCATCAGTACGGCGTCTTTGGTACCGGCAACGACCATGTCCAGCTCGGAGGTCTTCAGAGCTTCGTAGCCCGGGTTCAGCAGGTAGCCGTCTTGCTGGGTGTAACCCACGCGCGCAGCACCGATTGGGCCTGCGAAAGGAATACCGGAAACAGACAGCGCTGCAGAAGTGCCGATCATGGCAGCGATATCCGGGTCCATGTCCTTCTCAGCGGAGAGAACAGTACACATCACCTGAACTTCGTTCATAAAGCCGTTCGGGAACAGCGGGCGGATCGGGCGATCGATCAGACGGGAAGTCAGGGTTTCTTTTTCAGACGGGCGGCCTTCACGCTTGAAGAAACCACCGGGAATTTTGCCAGCCGCGTAGGCTTTTTCTTGATAGTGCACGGACAACGGGAAGAAGCCCTGATCTGGCTTGGCTTCTTTAGCGCCGACAACAGTACACAGGACGACAGTCTCTCCCATGCTAACCAGGGCAGCACCGGTAGCCTGGCGCGCGATACGGCCGGTCTCGATGGTGACTTGGTGTTGTCCGTATTGGAAAGTTTTGCTTACTGGATTCACTAGTTTTTTTCCTATTTCCTTACGGTTACTGGCCCATTCCAGTAACCCCTACAGTGGTTGCCTGGATAGAAGTTCCAAACCTTCAATCCAGAGCGATACGGGGATGTACCGCTACCGACCCGGGTGGCCGGTGCAAACGCAGCACATCCGCCGGGATATTTGCCCCTGGGGTTGTGTTGCGAAACTGCCGAAAAGTGACAACAGCGCCACTTTTCAGCAAGCATTAAAGAAGAAAGCCCGCCAGAGGCGGGCATTCCAGGGTCTTAGCGACGCAGGCCGAGCTTAGCGATCAGCTGTGCGTAACGGTTCAGATCCTTGCGCTTCAGGTAGTCCAGTAGCTTGCGACGCTGGTTTACCATGCGGATCAGACCACGGCGAGAGTGGTGATCCTGCTTGTGCGCAGAGAAGTGACCCTGCAGTTTGTTGATGTTGGCAGTCAGCAGGGCTACCTGGACTTCCGGAGAACCGGTGTCGCCTTCAGATTGGCCGTGCTCTTTCAGGATTGCTGCTTTTTCTACTGCAGACAGTGCCATAACGATTAACCTCGTCGTAATATGCTTTAAAAGATTCGGCTGGCCCGTGCATATTTACAGACCAGCTACTCACTGTTGTGGACTTAAGGAGCCTCTAAACAACTCCGTGATACCTCTGGCATGCAGAGCGGTTCACAATCAAGGCGCGGCTTCGCAGGAATGTCTAGACCTTTCAAGAAGTCGCAACGCGGAGTGTGAATCGCTCTGCAAGCCCCGAAGGGCGGGCCTTGAAGGCCACAGCTGCTGCGTTACAGCTCTTGCAAAGGGCCAAGGCCATTCGCGGCGAGCTGCGCCTAACATCTGCAGCCTTCAAGGCCCGCAGAGGCATTACGGAGTTATTCAGAGGCTCCTTTGCCCACTGCAGTACTCTCACATCAACCGCTATCGGCTCTCACCAATATAGCGTTTTCTGCTTAAGTACTACTTACCAGACGCCGAGGCGCTACGCACCCGTCGTCAGTAATTTCTCCTACGCCCAGAAAATCGCCATTTTCCAGGAAGAGGCGCACCATATCACCTTCTTCACCGATACGGTAGACCTGCAAATCCATTACCGGCTGCCCCTGACGCACATAGTAACCAGACTCGTCCGGAAGGGTGAGTTTGGGCAGCGAAGAGGCGGGAGAATCCACCGATAACAGGTGGTGATCCAACTCCTCCGCCATTCCCTCACCGCGCTCCTCGGTGAGCTCATCCAGAGTCACTGAATCGGCCTCGACGTAGGGACCGGCGGCGCTGCGGTGCAACTCTTCCACATAGGCACCGACACCCAGGGCCTGACCCAGGTCTTCGGCAATACTGCGAATATAAGTGCCCTTGGAGCAGTGAACCTCAACTTCTGCACGGGGCTGGGCGCCCGGTGTAAAGCTCAGCAGTTCAAATTCAAAAATCTCTACTTCCCGCGCCTCGCGCTCCACTTCCAAGCCCTGGCGCGCCAACTTATACAGCGGCTGCCCCTTGTGCTTGAGGGCCGAGTACATGGACGGCACTTGCTTGATAGGACCGCGAAAGGCTTCCATCGCTTTCAGCACGGCTTCTTCAGTCAAACCGGAAGCATCTTTAGTTTCCAGTACATCGCCATCGGCATCGCCACTAGCAGTGGTCATACCGAAAACAAAAGTACTGCGATAGCGCTTGTCCGCATCGAGTAGGTACTGGGAAAACTTGGTCGCTTCGCCGAAACAGATCGGCAACACGCCGGTTGCCAGGGGGTCCAGCGCTCCGGTGTGACCGGCGCGATTGGCGAAAAAGAGTCGTTTGGCTTTTTGCAGGGCGTCATTGGCGGTAATCCCGGCGGGCTTGTTCAATAACAGCACGCCGTGAACCGGCCGGCCCCATTTTGGTCTGCGGCCCATGGATTAATCTTCGTTGGAGTCGCTATCGTCGTCTTGGTGTTTGCGATCTTCTTTAACCGCCTTGTCGATCAGGGCAGACAGCGCCTGGCCGCGCACCGAGGTCTCGTCGTAGCGGAAGTGCAAACGGGGAATAGTGCGAATCTGGATTGCACGCGCGAGCTGCGTGCGCAAAAAGCCGGCGGCTTTGTTCAGCACTTCGATAGAGGTATTAATTTTGCTGCGATCATCCTCACCCACCAGGGTGACAAAAACTTTAGCAACGGTTAAGTCGCGGCTGACTTCAACATCATTGACGTTGATCATACCCAGGCGAGGATCGCGAATCTCGTGTTGGATCAGCTGGGCCAGCTCGCGGCGCATGGCGTCGGCGACGCGGTCTGCGCGATGAAATTCTCTTGCCATTGTTTACCTATTGAGAATGGCGGTTTAAAGACAGGAAAACCCGCACGGCTAACGCCGCGCGGGTTTATCCTCGATCCGCTGCGGAACTCCTTAGAGTTCGCGAGCAACCTTAACGATATCGTAAACTTCGATCTGGTCACCGGACTTAACGTCGTTGTAGTCCTTAACCCCGATACCACACTCCATGCCGTTGCGCACATCTTGCACATCGTCTTTGAAGCGACGCAGGGATTCCAGTTCACCCTGATAGATCACAACGTTGTCGCGCAGTACGCGGATCGGCTTGTTGCGGTAGACGGTACCTTCAGTAACCATACAACCGGCAATGGCGCCAAACTTCGGTGAGCGGAATACATCGCGAACCTGGGCAATACCCACGATTTCTTCACGTATTTCTGGATCAAGCATACCGGACAGCGCCTGCTTCACTTCGTCGAGCAGGTTGTAGATCACGCTGTAGTAACGAATCTCTACGCCTTCTGTCTCAGCAACCTTTCGGGCAGCCACATCAGCACGGGTGTTGAAGCCCAGTACGATAGCGCCGGAGGTCAGGGCCAGGTTGATATCGTTCTCGGCGATACCACCTACACCGCTGGACACGACGTTGACAGAAACTTCTTCGTTGCCGATATCCGCCAGTGCGCCCAGGATAGCTTCCAGGGAGCCGCGAACGTCCGCTTTGATAACAACCGGCAGTACTTTGCGCTCGCCGGCTTCCATGTTCGCAAACATGTTTTCCAGCTTGGCCGCCTGCTGGCGCTGCATGCGCTCACGACGCTCTTTATCACCGCGCTGTTCAGCTACTTCACGAGCTCTGCGCTCATCCGCAACCACCATGAACTCGTCACCGGCGTTGGGTGTGGTGTCCAGACCCAGCAGCTCAACCGGAGTTGAAGGGCCAGCTTCTTTAACCTGCTTGCCCAGCTCGTTGGTCATGGCGCGAACACGGCCGTAGCTCTGGCCTGCCAGTACGATATCGCCGCGCTTCAGCTCGCCGTTCTGTACCAGCAGGGTGGCCACAACACCGCGACCTTTTTCCAGGCGGGATTCGATCACAACACCCGTTGCCGGTACCTTGACCTTGGCCTTCAGCTCCAGCATCTCTGCTTGCAGGGAAATCGCTTCCAGCAGGTCGTCGATACCTTCACCCGTGTGTGCAGACACATTGATAAACTGGGTATCACCGCCCCAATCTTCTGGGATAACGTCTTTCGCAGCCAGCTCGTTTTTAACACGATCGGGATCGGCAGCTTCTTTGTCGCACTTGTTGATCGCAACAACCAGCGGCACACCGGCAGCGCGGGCGTGGTTCACTGCTTCTTCAGTCTGCGGCATCACACCGTCGTCAGCGGCCACGACCAGGATAACCACGTCAGTCGCCTGGGCGCCACGGGCGCGCATCGCAGTAAAGGCGGCGTGTCCGGGGGTATCCAGGAAAGCGATCTCGCCCTGGCTGGTTTTCACACGGTAAGCACCGATGTGCTGGGTAATACCACCGGCCTCACCGGAAGCCACCTTGGTCTTACGGATGTAGTCCAGCAGGGAGGTTTTACCGTGGTCAACGTGACCCATAACGGTAACTACTGGTGCGCGGGACACCTCAGTGCCTTCACTGGCCTGGGTCTCGGCAACCAGCGCTTCCTCCAGCTCGCTCTCAGAGCGGAATACCACCTTGTGGCCCATCTCTTCGATGATCAGCTGTGCAGTTTCACGGTCCAGGCTCTGGTTGATAGTAACCATCTCGCCCATTTTCATCAGGCGCTTGATCAGGTCACCGGCTTTCACATTCATCTGTTTGGCCAGCTCGCCAACAGTGATGGTTTCGCCCAACTGTACTTCGTACACCTGTTTCTCCGTGGGCCTTTTAAAGCCGTGCGTAGGTTTAACCTTCAAGGTCGGACGAGACAGGGAGCGCGTGCTGCGCTTGGATGCTTCGTCTTCCTCAAATACTTCCAGCGCCTGTTCGTACAGAGCGGTTTTGCTGGATTTTTTCGGGCCGGACTTGGAGCGGCGACCGCGACGCTTACGCGGCTCGTCCTCAGAGCGATCAGCTTCAGCGGGAGCAGTGGATGCTGCCTCCAGCTTGCGACGCAGAGCTGGCTTGACCTCAGAGGTCTTCTCAGCACTTTTTGCCGGTGCTGGCTTAGCCTTGGCTGTCTGTGCAGCTTGCGCAGCTTTCTCTTTCTTTTCCTGGGCTGCGCGTCGGTCAGCTTCTACTTTAGCTTTCTTCTCTTCAAGTTCACGCTTTTCCTGCTCAGCCTGCTGCTTGCGACGCTCCATCGCGGCAATTCGCATTGCCTCGATATCGTCTGAGTAGCTTGAGCGGATTGGTGCGGCGGGCTCTGCCTTTTTCACTACGTTTTCCGCGGTCTTATCCTCTGATTTAGCCGCATCTTGATCGGCTTTTACTTCATTGCTTGCTTTCGCTTCGGCTTCAGCCTTGGCTTTTGCTTCTGCTTCGGCCTTGGCTTTCGCTTCGGCTTCAGCCTTGGCTTTCGCCTCGGCTTCGGCTTTGGCTAGCGCCTCTTCTTCCGCCGCTAGGCGTGCAGCTTCTGCCTCGGCTTCTACGCGAGCGCGTTCGGCTTCGGCCTCCAGTCTTTCCTGCTCATTTTGCAGGGCATCGACTGCCGCTTCCTGCTCGGGGCTGCTCGATTCTTCGCCTGCCGCTACGGTTTCAAGCTCAGCTTGAGGGCGCTTCACATAAGTGCGCTTCTTGCGCACTTCCACATTCACAGTCTTGCGGCCGGTGCCAGAGCCAGTCTTCAGCGTGCTTGTGGTTTTGCGCTTCAAGGTGATCTTGCGCGGCGCGGCGCCCTGCTCCCCGTGACTGCTTTTCAGGAAACTGAGCAAGACCTGCTTTTCCTCGTCTGACACCACTGCATCCACAGAGGTGTGAGGCAAACCCGCTTCTTTCATCTGCTTGAGCAGACGGTCTTCGGTGGCACCAACCGATTTGGCGAGTTCACTAACTGTTACTTCGGCCATTCTCTCTCCTAAAAGTCACTTGGTCGGAGGGGGTTACTTATACGTAAGTTATTTTTCGCTGCATTTAAGCTTCTTCGCCGCTGTCATCGGCAAACCAGGGCTCACGCGCCTTCATAATCAGCGCTGCAGCGCGCTCCTGGTCGAGACCTTCGATATCCAGCAGGTCATCGACAGCCTGCTCTGCCAGGTCTTCCATCGTGGAAATACCACGGCTGGCCAGTTGGAATGCCAGCTGGCGCTCCATACCGTCCATATTCAAAAGGTCTTCCTGGGGCTCAGATGCATCCAGCTTCTCTTCAGATGCCAGCGCTTGGGTCAACAGGGTGTCCTTGGCGCGGGCGCGCAGCTCCTCAGCGATATCCTCATCGAAGCCCTCAATTGCGAGCATCTCTTCGATGGGTACATAAGCTACTTCTTCAAGAGAGGCAAAGCCCTCTTCAACCAGCACACCAGCAACGTCTTCATCGATATCCAGGCGATCCATAAACACCTGCATGATGGAGCTGGACTCGGCTTCCTGCTTGCTCTGCCACTCATCACTGCTCATGACATTGATCTGCCACTGGGTCAGCTCGGAGGCCAAGCGTACATTCTGGCCGCTGCGGCCGATAGCCATTGCGAGGTTTTCCTCTGCCACGGCTACATCCATAGAACCGGTGTCTTCGTCGACCACGATGGATTCAATTTCTGCTGGCGCCATCGCATTGATAACGAACTGAGCGGGGTTTTCGTCCCACAGAACGATATCTACGCGCTCACCAGACAGCTCGTTGGATACCGCCTGAACACGCGCGCCACGCATGCCCACACAAGCACCCACCGGGTCGATGCGACCGTCGTTGGTATTTACAGCGATTTTTGCACGCAGCCCGGGATCGCGGGCCGCGCCTTTAATTTCGATTACCTGCTCGGAAATTTCCGGCACTTCAATGCGGAACAATTCGACAATCATTTCCGGGCAGGAGCGGCTCAGCATCAGCTGGGGGCCGCGGGCTTCCGGTTGGATTTCCAACAGGATTGCGCGCACGCGATCACCGAGTCGGAAAATTTCGCGACCAACCAGCTGATCGCGGGGCAGGCGCGCTTCGGCGTTATTGCCCAGGTCTACAGCGATAAAGTCGCGGGTCACCTTCTTCACAGTGCCGCTAACCATCTCACCGACGCGATCGCGGTACTCGTCTACAACTTTGGCGCGCTCGGCTTCACGTACCTTTTGTACGATGACCTGCTTTGCGGTCTGTGCGGCGATGCGTCCAAATTCTACATTTTCCACCTGCTCGCGGAAAACGTCACCTGCTTTCAGGTCAGCATCTTTTTCGTGGGCTTCTTCCAGGGTGAACTGGGTACCCAACTCAGCCAAGACTTCATCACCGACCACTTCCCAGCTGCGGAAAGTCTCGTAATCGCCTGAACGACGATCAATGATAACCTCAATGGTTGAATCTTCGTCGTAGCGCTTCTTCGTGGCCGTTGCCAATGCCGCTTCGATGGCCTGGAAAATAATCTCCTGGTCAACGCCCTTCTCGTTGGATACCGCCTCGGCTACCAGCAAGATCTCTTTGTTCATGCAACTGTGCCTCAAAATCGCCTGAGCTCAGGCTCCTACAGGTTATTTGGTAAATTGGGGAATGATATTTGCTTTTTCGATACTGTCGATCGGCAAAAGGTATTCGTTTTCACTATCTACACGCAGAACCACTTCATCACCCTCTACACCGGCCAGCAGTCCGCGCCACTTACGCTGCCCATCCAGAGGCATACGCAGGCGAACTTCAATCTGGGCGCCGATAAAGCGCTCGTACTGGGCCAGCTTATAAAGAGGGCGGTCGAGCCCTGGGGAAGAGACTTCAAGTGTGTACTTACTACTGATGGGATCTTCCACATCCAGTACAGCACTGGATTGGCGGCTCACTTTCTCGCAATCCTCAACGGAAATACCGTTTTCGGAGTCGATATAAATGCGCAGCAGCGCGTTGCGACCGTGGGTTTGGTACTCAATACCCCACAACTCACACCCCAGCGATGCCACCACCGGCGCCAGAAGCTCTTCCAGCAATTCGCGTTTGCTCGCCATTCTCGTCACCACATACAAAAAATGGGCCTACGGCCCACTTCGAAAAATATCTGCAACTTTTCTTGCAGATACGAAAAAGCCCCTGACGGGGCTTTGACCGCACATTCGTGCAGTCAGTGTGCACGAATGCAAAATTTGGTAGCGGGGGCAGGATTTGAACCTACGACCTTCGGGTTATGAGCCCGACGAGCTACCAGGCTGCTCCACCCCGCAACAACGAAAGCGCAATCAAAGTTTCCCTAAGGAAAGTTGGTAGCGGGGGCAGGATTTGAACCTACGACCTTCGGGTTATGAGCCCGACGAGCTACCAGGCTGCTCCACCCCGCAACAACAAATGCGCAATCAAATATTTTACCCGAAGGTAAAATTGGTAGCGGGGGCAGGATTTGAACCTACGACCTTCGGGTTATGAGCCCGACGAGCTACCAGGCTGCTCCACCCCGCAACAACTCCAAGAAACAAAGCCTGGTTGATCTTTGTTTCCCTGCGGCGGGACCAGCCCAACCACTCAAGAGGCTGCGCATTCTATTGGTGCTGACCCGGTGAGTCAAGCCGTAATTGGCATTTGTTTTCACCGGGGGGTTAAAGCCGTCTCTACCATCTCGCAAATCAGTATAGAAAAGGAAGAAAATCCCGCAAGCAGGCCACCTTCATATACCGTCTTCTTTCTTGCACAAGTACTTTTTATAAAAAGAACGAAGAGCAAAACTCTCTTAACAAGCCTCTGGATAAGCTAGCGAGTTAACTGGTGCACTATTGCTTTTCGAATTGGGGGAAAGCGATCACTGACTCGCAACACCATTTTGCGCAGCAACTTGGCCGGCAGGCGATCGTCAGTAAACAAATCCACCACCCTATTAGTTCCAGAGTAAATCGGCTTGGATTCAACCCGGTGCAGCATCTGGTAACGGGCCAGGGCTCGAGTCAGCTTGGCCGGGTTATATAGACGGCTAACACTATCCAGTTGACGGGCCAAAGTATCCGCACCGGCCAAGCCCAAATTAAATCCATGTGCGGTCACTGGATGCATCCCCACAGCGGCATCTCCCACCAAGGCAAAGCGCTCAGTGAAAAAGTGATGTGCGTATACCGCAACCAATGGATAACAGTGGCGCTCACCAAAAGCTTCGACACCGCCGAGCTGGGACGCGCTTTCGCGGGATACGTGCCCGGCAAACTCTTCATTACCCATCGCCATAATCTGGGCAGAGAGACTGGCGGGAACAGTAACCACGGCCGATGAAATATTTGCCTTGGGCAAAGGCAACAGCGCCAGTGTCGAACCGTAGCGGAAACACTCCCGGGCAATACCATCGTGGGGTAATTCGGTGCGTACAGGGCCGACAATCGCCACTCGGCCAAAGTCGCGCATATCGGCGCCAATTCCCGCCATGCGTCGCACTTCAGAAAAACGGCTGTCGGCTGCAACCACCAGGGAAGCGCGCACGCCCTCCCCCTCTGCCAGTTCAAGATGACGCATGGCGCCACTCAATGTCATCCCGGTAACGGTCGAGTTATCGAGCAGCGTTATATTCTCAGTCTCCAAAACTGTCTCATATAAGATTCGCCGGATTGCAGAGTTGGAGACAATAAAACCCAGAGGCCCCCTCTCTCCCGGGCTAAAGTGGAGTGTCGAAGGGGAATTGCCGTCGACTACTTCGGCAGCATTTAGCGGGCTAATCTCTTCCGGGGATAATCTCTGCCAAGCCCCCAGTTCTTGCAGCAGCTTGTAGGATTTATGTGTCAGAGCAATCTCGCGGCCATCATCAACGGGAGCGGACAGCGCCGACTTATCCTGGCGCTCAATAATTGCCACCTGACACCCTTTGCGGGCGAGCATCACCGCCAAGGAAAGTCCCGCCGGTCCAGCACCTACGATAGCTACATCGGACTCCGTCATTTTCACACCCCTGATTTGCACGCAACAAATACAAGTCACTCTAGTGACTCACATCCGGGATAAACTGATCCAGATCAGGTTAAAGCCAATCCCAAGCCGCTCTACAGAGGTATAAATTGGTGAACTTTAGGGGTATAAAATATCACGCCCGCCACCAGCGCTTCTGAAAAACTGGAGCACCATGGAGTTCAAATATGGAACTTGAAATTCATTTCATTAACGCCTTTACCGACAAAGTCTTTCACGGAAATTCAGCCGGAGTTGTTGTTACTGAGGATTGGCTGGATGAAAATTTAATGCAGTCCATCGCTGCAGAAAATAATCTTTCCGAAACCGCGTTTCTGGTAAAACGCCCGGATACCAGTTATGGAATTCGCTGGTTTTCACCGTTAACGGAAATTGATTTTTGTGGTCATGCCACCCTGGCGTCAGCCCATGTTCTTTTTTCTCAAAACCCTCAATGTGAGCAACTCCAGCTCCATGCTGCCGCTGTGGGCAAAATGACAATAAGCCGAGGGGAAAATGGAATTATTTCCATGGACTTCCCACGAAGGGAGCCACAACCCGTAGATCGCATATCGCAGGAATTGCTGGAGGGGCTTTCAATAACACCAAGTCAGGTGTTACTTAACAACCAAGCTTACTTTGCCATCTACAATAGTGAGCGAGAAGTATTGGATGTACAGCAGGATGCGAGCAGCCTGCGAAAGCTCGCCCCCTACGATGTGGTCGTCACGGCAAAATCCGATAAGTACGATTTTATCTCCCGATATTTCTGGCCATCCAATGGTGGTGCCGAAGATCCGGTGACCGGTTCTATTCACACAGGGCTCGCCCCTTACTGGTCACAAATTCTGGATAAGAAAGAGCTGATCGCCTATCAAGCCTCCAAGCGCGGCGGCCTGCTGAATTGCACCATCGCCGGGGACAGGGTCATTATCTCAGGCAAAGCAGTACCCTATTTGAGCGGGACCATACGGGTTTGATACCCCAACGCCGGGATTTCCAAAATAAATCACAGTTTCCCCTAATTACGATAAGTACAACTAAACAGAGGAGCATTGAGCAATGGAACAAAAAGGATCGTGCCTATGTGGCACTATTAACTTCGAAATTGAAGGTGACTTTGGCGGCTTCTTTCTCTGCCACTGTAGTTACTGCCGCAAAGATACCGGTTCAGCCCATGCAGCAAACCTATTCTTCGCATCAGCGAAACTTGAATGGCTATCCGGTGCAGAACAAGTCAAAACCTTTAAGCTGGCAGGGACGAGGCACAGCAAAAGCTTTTGCAATCAATGCGGTTCCGCAGTGCCACGAGAAGATCCTGAAATTGGCCTCCTCGCTGTTCCCGCTGGCAGTCTGGATCGCCCAATAGATGTAAGGCCTAATGCCCATATCTTTATGGCCAGTAAAGCCGAGTGGGACCGGGAACTGGAAACAGTACCTAAAGTAGACAAACTACCCCAGGTAGCTAGTGCGGACTCTGAATAGACCAGTTAATGATGGCTTTACTCGACCACAGTTGCTGCGATGATAAGGTTTCTCGCAGCAACTGAAGATCACATAGAGAGAATTAGCCGGGATGACCGTCAACGCGCGGCTGGAAAAGCACCGGGGTGTAATACAGTAAGAAAAGCGTGTAACCGACTACCCAGGCAATAATTGCTGCGAGCAAACCACTCGGGGCGGGTGCCCAAAACACACGTGCGAGAGCAGATAACGCCAGGGCCATAAAAGCCAGGGGCATCAAGCGCGGCGCCTTCAATATCCGACCTGTGTGGCCGAGACTGACGCGACTGGTCATAGACAAGATCAATCCGCCGATACCGCCAACGGCAAATGCGTGCAAGGCGGGACTCTGCCAGGAAGGGGCAATTTGGCTCCAGGCCAGAGCCGCGAGAAAACACCCCAAAATAACCAACCAGTAGCTCACATGCAGAGACCAAACCATCGGTTCTGCCCATATTTTTGTCGGGTGCCAGCGCACCACCCGGATCACCTGCAAAATACCCAGAGAGACCGCAAAAAAGGCCCAAACCATTTGCGGCAAACCAACAGCCACCGATAGCAACAAGCCCACCGCAGCAATATGGGTACCCCACTCTACAGCCGGTATCTTATCTCTTGGGCTCAAGTGAAAGCGGCGCGCCGTAAAGAAGGGTATAACCCGCCCGCCGATTATCAGAATAATCGCCGTCACCAACAGCAAAGCCAGCAAGGCGATTCGGCTCTGTGCCCCTGGCAGCAACCAGTGGCTAGCGGACAATGCAGCAAACATCAGCATCGCAGGCAATACAAACATATTTCGCCACTGCTTGGTTCGCAACACCCTGGCTCCGAGCAAAAACGCTGAGAACAGGAAAAAGGAGACTTCAGCAATCACCGGCATCCAAATAGGGACCGCCGCCAACAGGTAACCCAAACGGGCCAAGAGCCACAGGCCGACCAAAGCAATAAGTTGGGTTCCCTTTGGCGAGGGGATACCAGTCCAGGTTTGCATGGCCGTGCCGAGAAAACCCACAACAACGGTAGCCGCGAACCCAAACAGCATCTCATGGGAGTGCCAGACTACCCCCATTCGAAAAGCCGGCATCTGCCAACCGAATAACTGCCCCTGCCAGATAACCAGGGCAACCATACTCCACAGAGCAGCTCCCCAGAAAAAAGGGCGAAACGGCATACGCCAAATAGGTGCAATAGACTCCGCGCGCGCGCGGTCAACGATAGGTATCAAAATCCATTCTCCTTACCAACTACGGGAACACCAGGCTCCCTACACAAATAATTCGCAGTACAAGACCACCCCGACAGGCCTGCTTTGCTTGGAGAATCAAAGGCGTCCTATAAAAAGCAGGACACAGGGGTTTATCTGTCCGGCGGCGCCACAACCTAGGCGAAAGCGCCGACTTTTCAGTCATCCGCATCAGTGCGGGATATCGCCCGAGATTCCATTTCCAGGGATTGGGAAAGAGCCCTATTCTCACTCAATTAACAAAAATAGTTAACAAAAAAATGAGTAGTCTGTGAATTATTCTAACTGGGGTGACGAATCTTTTTCTGTGTAGATAACCTGAAAAAACCACACGTTTTATAGGGTTATTTATATTTTCAGGAAAAACTGGGCAAAGGTGAAGTGGACTTGAAGTATCTCACAAGTTTACTCAAATTGGGAAGCACTTCCATTTACAGAAACATACACGGAGCCACCAATAAACAAACACTCAACCAGGAATAAAGCTTGAACCTATTTCCCTAGTAATTCAGTACTTATCTCTCATATACAAACCATTATATTTTCACCATAATTTTATATGGCAATCATTACACGGTGCCCAGTGCCGGCAAGATACAGCCTAAGTTAAAGATTTACGCCAGCCTGTGCAGTGGAGGAATTATGCTCATACCAGGCTATCTTATCGCGGCATCAACCTTACTATTCTGCTGCCAGGCCCTCGCAACCAACACTTATATCCTGTCACAACAGGGTATTGGCAATCGGGCTATAGGGGACCAAAGCGACCCAACCATCATTAACAATCTCATCATGCAAACACAAGATGGTGAATTTAATAATGTGGTGGCTCAGCAATCCAACGGCAATACTGAAGGATCTATTATCCAGTTGCAGAGAGGCGTATCAAACGAGCTAATGTCAGTCCAATCCAGCAGCCTGGGTAGCACGACATCAGTCTCCCAGCTTAATGTTCTCAACAAGGCCGAAACCTCACAGACAAGTACACTGTTTAGCACTATAAGCATCAGTCAGGAACAATCCCTAAATCAAATTACGAGCATACAAAACCTTTCCACTGGTACAACTGCTAACATCTCGCAGATAGGAACCCTAAATTTTTCGGAATCTATCCAAGATGATGTTGCTCTTAGTGATGTCTCTATTAGCCAGTTAGGTAATTTTAATAGAGCTGAGAATATCGATAAAGAAAGTGGCATAGCAAACTCTGCCAGTATTATCCAAAGTGGAAGCCAGAATATTGATACTAGAATTATCCTGATACAGTCTCTGGGAACCAATAATCAAATTCAACAATTTGGCAATAACAACACTGCCCGGATAACAAATACTAACGGCGCCTTTAATACCAACTCAATAGTACAACTTACAGATTCCAGTGCTACTAGCATCCAAACAAGCAACTCTATTCAGGGATTTAACAGTTCCATCCAGCAAGGACAGAGTAATCGCGCTTCTATAATTGTTAATCTTGCTCAAAACAACCAGGCCTTTACATCTCAAAGTGGAACAAACAACGGGTCCACAATCAACCAGATAAACATCAATAATTTTTCCGAGATAACACAAACAGGAACAAGTAATAGCGCCACGTCAATACAACTCGCTATTGAAGGGGCCAGTAGTGTTGTCACACAAAGTGTGATCAGATAATAGTGCTGATATTAGTCAAAGTGGATCAGCCTCTGAGGCAGCTATAGACCAGGAATTTGATCAAAACACATTAATAGCCATTCAAGATGGCTTTAGTGCAAGACTACAGTTGCTGCAACAAGGCCTACAGAATCAAGTAAGTTCAACGCAGTCTGGTTATATTGATGATGCGGACATCATTCAACTGGGTGAGCTAAACACTATCAATCTCACTCAAACCGGCAGCTTTAATAGTGCAGAGCTACTACAACTAGGTACAGACAACTTTCTCCAGGTAATTCAATTGAGTTTTGGTGCTACTATCTCCATTTCACAGATTGGCAGTAACAATTCTGCGATATACATACAGTAGAGAAAGAGGCTAAGAAAAACCATATTATTTATTGCTCAGATTTTTTCTTTCTGGGAAACATCCCCTTTCACAAACAGCAAACTTACAATCAGTGCTGCAGCAGCCAAACACGCATTAACAGTAAATGCCCGATCAATACCTTCAGATAATTCCGGAGCCATCGCAACAACCGTTGTATTCATCGCCAGACCAATAGCACCGCCGATAATTTGGAACATATAAATTAAGGCCGCCGCCAAGCTTGCCCTGGCAGGCCCCAATACCGTAACCGCAGTAGTCGTTATCGTAGGAAAATATAAGCCTAATCCTATACCGAGAGTGAGCATTCCCGGTACCAAGTGCAGATAGTGATCGCGAACCACTAGGCCAGAAAGTAAAAACATTCCCAAACCTAAAAAGAGTGCCGCTCCCGCTAAAATTAGGCGAGCCCCCAAAAATTCATATAACCACCCTGCTATATATGAGACTACCGCATAGGTAATCATCACCGGCAATAAACCCGCACCAGACCAAACTGCAGAATAGCTCAACTCCTTAATTAAAAATTGAGGAATATAAAGCAACATAGATACAAAAGTGACCGATAGAAGCAAAGTCACCACACAGATAGAAAAAAAGCGCCAATTAGTAGCTACATCCGGGGGAATAAGTGGGTCAGAGCGAGTATGAGGCTCAACCCAGGCAAATACCAAAAAGAAAATCACCGATGTTACTAAAAGTCCAATCACTAAAGGACTTCTAAATCCTACATCGATAACAAAATCCAGAGATAACATTAAAGCCAAAAGGCCAATTGATAATGAGGCCATCCCCCAATAGTCAACCTTTTCATTGCTCTCATCGGGCTTATCATCCTCAATTACTTTCCAACCCACCAACATTGCCGCCAAAGCGATGGGTAAGTTAATAAAAAAAATCCAGCGCCAGCTAAGAAAATCTGTAAAGAAACCACCCAACAGTGGCCCTACAGAGTTCGCAAAGCCACACACCGTCATTATCAAACCGCCTGCCTGACCGGCGCGGTCATCAGGCATGATCTGATAGGTCATGCCGAGCACAGCGGGCCACATCAGAGCACCACCAACACCCATTAATGCCCGGCTTCCCAGCAGCATCCATTCATTGACGGCCAGACCACCCAAAACTGAAAAAAAGACGAAGATTGAGGTTCCAACAAAAAATAGCCGGCGCCGACCAAACATATCCGCCAAGCGCCCGCCAGTAACTATAAAAATCCCGAACACCAATGCATAACCGTTAATCACCCACTGAAGGGTGGAGATATCTGCGTTAAAATGTTTTTCCATTGCAGGGATAGCGACGGAGAAGGCCGTAAAATCATTGGCCACCAAAAAGACTGCCAACGACAATGCTGTTAAACCTATAATCTGTGATCGCGATAGCGGGGTCTTTGAGGCTGCCATAAATGCCAAACTTCACACTTTGCAAGTTATGCAATGGATATATAAGCTTGGACCAACGAAGGACCAACTGCAGCGTAAATTATCAGGCAACACCAAGTAACAGCCTAGTACCAAGGGGGTTCTCATAAACTTTATTACTAGATTCTCGGTGCTTTTCTCCTATATCCAGAATTACTTTCTTCCGCAATACTCTGATTAGGTCCCAGCTCAGGCATAGACAAGCATTAATGCCAACAACAATGGCTTGATGTCAGTGTAAGTCCGCAGTCTCACTAATCCTCATTCCATCTTTAGCAGATCGAATCAGTCCAAAAGCAGTATCCGGTAGCAGAAGTATTTAAAGCTATCAGCCGATGATCAATCAGGATTGATCGACAGTCTTGAGCGGGGCCCCTACTCCAATTCTTATAAACCAAAAATCAAAAATCAAAGACTGACAGGATTTTCCCATGAAGGTGCTATCTTTAGCCATTACCATTCTCTCGATCAATCATGGCCATCAGGCCCAGGCGAACAGTACTTACTCATCAACCAAGTAAGAACTGGCAACACTGCTACTGAAGATCAAATTGAACAAACAACCACTAACAACTTAATAAATCAAGCTCAGATTGGTGACAATAATAACGTTGAAGCAACACAATTTAACGGCAACAACAATTAAATAATGCCCACGCAGGCAGGAATTAACGATAGCATCACCACTACTTAATTTGGTAATAATACCGCGATTTCTCTGCAGTAAAGCCATGTGCCTATCTCTAGGAATTTGTATGTTCAGACAGCTATCTCCCAGAATCTATCATCCAACCCTCCTCCCAGCAGCCACATCCTAACACACTGAAAATATCAGATATTTTTCGACTTTAGTCCCAGTATCTCTGTGCTTTTATCTCATTCCCCTGAGGAGTCTCATTGTCAATACTTTTTCCAAGGCTCCAATATCTGAAACGAGCTGGATTTCGACTTTTGGAGAGCCCAATCAAACGGATTACAGAGGAGAAATATCTATGACAAACGGTGAGCACTTATGCCCACCAGAATTTGGAATCATTGAGCCTTTTAGATAAAGCCGCCAATGATCACCGCCCCGGCATAGCCAGGTATTAATGCCGATGGCTTGGAGCCAGTGCAAGTCAGCAGTCTCACTACTTCTCTCACCATTTAGGGCCGATCAAATAACCTCCAATGCCCGACGGATGGTAGGTCGACGTTCGATTACACGGGATTGGATATGGATTTCACCTGTGTTGTACAGGAAATACTGTGGACGCAGTCAAAGCGCCATAGCGAGTTGAAGTAAAGAAGTTACTTGTGAAGATCTTACCTATAGCCGTTACCGCTCTATCCCTTGCCATCAGTGGCCTGGTTCATGCAGATGACAATGAATATATTATCTATCAAGAAGGTACGGGAAATACAGCCTTAGGGGATCAAAGTGATCCCACTATATTTAACAACCTCATCGAACAGACTCAAATTGGGGATAATAATGATGTTGAGGCCATCCAGTCTAATGGCAATACCAACGGCACTATTATTCAATTTCAAGAAGGGGATAATAACACTTCAGATGCCACCACTGACTCCATCATTGAGGTCATTATCTTTGGTGACGGCAATGATATGGATCCCACGCAAACATCAACCAGCAATTCCTTCATGCAATTGGATGTAACAGGGAATAATAATTCTGGAGGCGGCTCACAGGATGCCACTTCTGATACCTCATTAATATACATCATGGAAGGCAATGACAATCTTGGCTTTCCAGTTCAGAATAATGTTTCCAACAGTTCAATGAGCTTTACCTTTGTAGGTGACGATAATCTTGGCTCCTCTGTACAACAAGACTCCGATTCCGCAACTTTAGTAGCTGAAAGTTATGGTGACGATAATCTTGTTAGCACCACCCAGAATGTCAGCTCAAGTACTACGATAATGATCTTTCAAACCGGGGATAGTAATCTTGCGGCCGCTGGAGAGCAGATTGGTAGTGCGAATAATACAGCCACAATTACTCAAATTGGGAGCTCAAATATAGGTGGACTTGGTCGTTTTAATAGCTTTAGTCAAAGCACTACGTATGAGCAGTTTGGAGACGGTAACCTATTTGATAATGCAACCATTGACTCAAGCAATAGTATTGGAACGGTCCTACAGCAAGGAAATAGCAATACTAGTCTTACCCTATTACAGACGGTATCTGATAACGCCTATTACATATCACAGATCGGTGATGGAAATATGGTATTTCTTACCCAGTCTGGATCAAGTCACACTGCTGAGATCATTCAAATGAGTGATTTAAATGAGATAAATGCTGATCAAGAAAGCTTTGATAACGACCTTTACTCCCTACAAAACGGTGAGGACAACCTGATCAATTCACTGCAGGATGGGGACAGTAAATGGCAACACTAAGTCAGGCAGGCACCCTGAATGAAATAGATCTCACCCAAAGTGGACAACAGGACACTGCCACTCTACCTCAGGATGGTAACAACAGCTTCCTGAGTGTCACTCAAACAGGATTTAGCGATAGCATCAATGTTACCCAGCTAGGTGACAATAATAGCGCCACTTTTACACAGTAAATCGTTGATAGGAGTCCGTATACCCATATATGGACTCCACCTAACCATACATATTCTATCCACTATCAAATATCAATATAACTCTGCAATGAAAATACTGATTAAATCAGACTTTTTTACTAGCATCTCAGTGCTTTTATCTCATACCAATTATCTTATTTATTAATAATACTAAAAGCGATACCGTAAGTAGGGGTCATTTATCACTTCACTACATTTTGGCGGACCAACAAACCAAATAGGAGCAAATTAAATGAATAGTAAAATCAACCAATACAGGTGAAAAATTTGGAATAAATATTTCACATCAATCGAAGCAAAAATGAATATAGCCTCGGCATCTCCAAGCATTAATGCCAAAAAATGGCTTGGGATCAGTACAAGCAAGCATTATCACTACTTCTCTCACCATTTAGGGCCCTTAAGCTTCTTACTTAGTGCTCATTAAAAATTAACTGAGCTACAGAAGTTTCATTCGTTAATTACCTTTATAGAAGCAAGAGATCTATCGCTCTTAACACCATCCATAAATCATTAAATGAAAGGAATCATTTATGAAAACATCAGCCTTTGCAATCACTACCTTAGCGTTAGCCATTTCCGGTATTGCGTATGGTGACAATACTTATATTGTCAATCAAGAGGGAACTGGAAATATGGCCATGGGGGACCAAACTGGTGCCACTGATAGTTTAATCTCGCAGACTCAGATTGGAGACAATAATGATGCCGAGGCAATACAATTCAATGCCACCAGCAATGGAACCATTATCCAAACCCAGCAGGGAGACAACAACTTCGCGAATAGTGAGCAAGACGGCAGTAGTAATTCTTCAGCCGTCATTACTTTGATAGGAGACAATAACAGCGCGTGGACAGATCAAATATCAACCAGCAATAGTGTAATGCAGAAAACGTTAATCGGCACTGATAATTTCGTTTCTTCAACACAGGAATTCACCACCAATACAACCATGACATACACCATGATGGGGACCAATAATGGCAGTGGCTCCATACAGGAAAATACGACGAATACGGTAATGACCTTCACAATAACGGGAACCGACAATAATGGCGGATCAATACAGGAAAATACCACCAATACTACAATGATCTATACCATTAGCGGAACAAGCAATATTGGTAGCTCTCCGCAAAGGGACTCTACCAATAGCTCAATGCAATTTACTATGATTGGCACCGATAATATTGGTTCTTCAGGACAGACCAATATGGATGAAGCATTTCTGAACGTAGTATCCATCGGTGATAGAAATATTGGTACATCAGGCCAGTGGGATAGTTTTAATAGCAGTATCAGCGTCTTTCAAATGGGTGATGATAATACCGGCGGAGGGGTAGATGATGATGGCAGCTCAAACACTTCAGTCCAATTAACACAGATCGGCAATTTCAATTCAGGGTTTACCGTACGAGGCCAAAGTTCTGATCAATTTACTACAGTTGAACAATATGGAAATGACAATATCTTTGGTTCCACAGATGACAATGCCAATAACAGTGTAGGTTCAAACCTTCAGCAAGGTGACAACAATAGTATTTCTGTTAGCCTGCAAACTGTATCTGATAATAACTACTCCATCAGCCAAATTGGTAATGGCAATGATGCGGATCTGACACAGACCGGCTCCAACCACTCGGCTGAGATAATTCAAATGAGTGAATTAAACACAATAAATGCGGAGCAAACCAACTTCAATGCCGACCTTTACGCCTCACAAGATGGCGAGGACAACTTGATTAATTCCCTCCAAGACGGAGACAGTATTTCAGCCACCCTTAACCAGAGCGGCAATCTCAACGAAATAGATCTGACTCAGAGTGGATCTTCAGATATTGCTACATTGTCTCAGGATGGCAATAGCAATTTCCTAATGGTAACGCAGACCGGTTTTAGCGATACAATCAGTGTCACCCAACTAGGTGACAACAACAGCGCCACCTATATGCAGTAAAAAAACCAAGGGCCTTGCAAACCTCTTTGCAGGCCCTATCAGACCTTATTAGACTTTCAAATACTGACAAGACAGTTTTGAAATTATCGGCTTGAGTTTTTCTTACTACTTTCTCAGTACTTTTATCCTATATACATCTCACCGCTCATTGACAATAATTTTTGGGGACAATTTAATGGTAGATATCAGCAACAAACATTTCAATTGTCACTATTGCTTTATCAGTGCAGTACATCATAGGCTTTAATTTAGTACAAAGCAGTACAGTGTACGTTTGGAAGTTCTATGCTTTATCCCAAATAAACGAAGAGTTCCCCCACCTGGCATAGTCAAGTTTTAATGCCAAAAATATGGTTTGAAGCCAATACAAAAAGGCAGCACCAGCGATGATTTTAAATTTAGCTTTAACGATGAGCTATAAATCTAAGTCACCCACTAAACCAAACCTTAGTCACAGCGTAGCTCGAAGAGGAATTCAACAATGAAATTCAAAGCCACAATTGCCGGATTATCCACCCTTGCTGTGATACAGCTAGCACAAGCGAGCAACACCTACATAGTCAATCAAAATGGTAACAATAACACTGCCATGGGGGATCAAAGTGATCCCACCGTTGCCAACAACCTAATTGTGCAAACCCAAAATGGTGATAATAATACAGCTGAGGTAGAACAAATCATAAATAGCAATAATGCAGTGATCACTCAGACTCAAATTGGAGATGGAAACTTAGCCACAGCAAGCCAAGAAAATAGCACCGACACAATCGATACCGTCGTACAGATGGGGAACAATAACGAAGTCGATTCCTTTATGCAAAATGATACCGCGAGCACCAATTTCGTTTTTCAAAGTGGTGAATTGAATTTCACCTCTACCGTTAATTTCAACTCTACATCTAATAGTACTAATGTTTTACAAACCGGAACCGACAATGAAGTTTTCACAGCTCATAGCTTTAACTCAAGTAACAATTCCATATTTGTAAACCAAAGCGGATCTCAAAATACGAGTTCTCCAGGCGCAAGTTTCGATGCGGAGAACAACAGTATTGTCATCTTACAGGATGGATCGTTGAACAATGGGGGAGTTGGGCAAGTTAGTGGCTCTCAATTTATGACAAGTACGGTCATTCAAAGTGGCGATGATAATCTAGGGGGAGCTAGTAATTTAAATAGTAGCTTCGGCAGTACCTTTTCTAATCAAGTGGGAAGTTTAAATTTAGGAAGTTCAAGCCAAATTGATAGCACACAGAGCCATACATTTATCCAGCAAACCGGTACTGACAATTTAGGCAGCATATCGATAAACTCTAGCAATAATGTTAGCGCCTCCATCACACAAATAGGCGACCAAAATATAATTGGTGGTTCAGGCCACTCCTCCAGTAGCAATGGTACTGTAGAGGTCACTCAAATAGGTATTGCTAATGATGCAATTGCTTTCCAAATTATGAGCGACTCGGGATTGTTAGCTATTTCTCAAAATGGAGAACAAAATATGGCCCTGGCGGGGCAAACAGGGATATCTAACATCCTTCTTGGCGTGCAAACAGGAATACAGAACGTACTTTCTATTATTCAGGATGGTGATTCAATTTCTGCCGATACCAATCAGAGTGGCACACTTAATGAAATTGACCTTGATCAGACCGGCATGAGTAGTGTTGCCACACTTACACAAAGTGGTAACAATAATTTTCTACAGGCTATGCAGGCAAATCCATCTGCCTCATCCACTGTGACGCAGTTTGGCGAAAACAATAGTGGTAATATCATGCAGTAACTCACCCACTATTAGCTCAAAGTACACAAAGTAGCGGAATACATGACCATTCATAAAGGACATGCATTAGGAGAAATGCTCATATCATTTACTCCACTTAAGACGTGAATTTCTTTATATGTAGTCGATGATACCAAATGCTTCTGTTTGGTGTCATTTTTTCTGTTAAAAAAGGGTGTAAGTTTATCCCCGGATAATCTTCCTGGATAAATCAAGGCTACAGGGTTAGCCTAAAGCTTTCATAAGCTAGGACTGCAACCTCTATCTAGATTTAAAATTATTCACAACCAGATAAATTTTGATCCATTCTAGAAGAGAAAAATTATAGTGCAAAAAATATCAGTTGGCCTAACTCACTGGAAGTAAACTTTATTACTAGCAGTTACACACTTATCTCTCATTGAAAAGACTCATGCTTCATCAATACTTTTACCAAACTTTCAACTTACTCAGGGAAACCAAAGGCAGTAATCATATATAGGTAGGGTAGAAGATTAAATAGCTCTACCCGGCATTAATAGATTTCAGGAGGTTTAAAGGAGAATTAGACAGTAAGCATGCATTTATTAATCGCAAAATTTTTAGTCCATACTTGATGAAATCTTAAGCATGTTCAGCTTTGATCAATAACAGGCATAGCTAAGTATTAATGCCGATTAGTCAGTTTCGGAAAATTTCTTTTGGCAGCTCTGAAACTTCCCCAAGCAAATATTGATCTCTATAGCGCCAACCTGCTATCAGCTCCAGATAGAAATGGACATTAATGATATTCATTTAAGCTTGTACCTACTCAATTTAAATATGTAACAAGCCTTTTTAAAATTTTGTTTTAGGAAAATGACTACACTAGAGAAGTCGAGGTTTTATCAATGAGAATGTCTTCGTATATTCCAGCAATCCCATGCATTTTAGCAATTAGTATCAGCGCTGCGGCACAGGCTAGTAATATATATATTGTAAATCAAACAGGCAATAACAACATGGCTATGGGAGACCAAAGCGATCCCACCGTTACCAATAATTTGATTGTACAAACCCAGAATGGGGATAATAATACAGCAGAGGCGGAACAGATCATTAATAGCAGTGACGGCGTGATTATTCAGACCCAGATTGGAGATGGAAACTTAGCCAACGCGAGCCAGGAGGATAGTACAGGCACAACGCTGACAACCTTACAGGTAGGTAATACTAACGAAGTTACATCCAGTATGCTTGGTGACTCCAATAACACCAACTTTGTCTCCCAAACCGGTGAAATCAATTTTGCTGAAACCGTAAACTTTAACTCCAGCTTAAACAGTACAAATATTGTTCAGGTTGGTACTGACAACCAATCAGCAGCTTCTCATTTCAATAATTCAAATAACAACTCCATATTTATTAGCCAGGATGGATCTGAAAATATTGGTTCTGCATCTGCAAGCCTTAATACAGACAACACCACCTCCGTAGTTTTACAAACTGGATCACTTAACAACGGTGGAATTTCACAGTTCGACAATTCTGACTTTATGACAAGCACTGTTATTCAAAATGGCACTGATAACTTGGGGGGGAGCAGTAATTCAAACAGTAGTTTTGGTAGTACTTTTACTAATCAGGTCGGGAACTCAAACCTTGGGGGCTCAAGCCAACTTGACAGTACACAAAGCCACTCGTTTTCCCAGCAAATAGGGAATGATAATTTAGTAGGTGGTGTGCAGGCACTTTCAAGTTCCAATGTAATCGGCTCTGCAACCCAAATCGGCGATCAAAATATCATTGGAGGTATGGGCCATTTTTCCAGTAGCAACGGTATTGTAGAAGTCACTCAGATAGGCATTGCCAATGATGCAATTGCTTTCCAAATTATGAGTGATTCATCAATATTAACCCTTTCACAAAATGGCGAACAAAATATGGCCTTGACTAGCCAAACTGGATCATCAAATAGCCTTCTAAGTACGCAAACAGGTACACAAAATGTCCTCTCTATTTTTCAGGATGGTGATTTGATTTCTGCTGATACAGACCAAAATGGTACGCTCAACGAAATCGATCTTAACCAGACAGGTATGAGTAGCTGGGCCACACTCTCACAAAGTGGAAATAATAATTTTCTACAGGCCATGCAGGCGAACCCATCTGCCTCAACTACCGTGACACAGTTTGGAGACAACAATAGCGGAAACATAATGCAATAATATGCCTGGCTTCAAGCTCACTTTAATTTCATAGAAAAATATTTAGTGATCATAAATTGGGGATTCACTGAACTGATACAATTATTGAATATATATTATTCTGTTTTGTTATCATATCTATCGTCTCAGTGCATCCCCAAAACTACTATTTCTTATAGAACCAACCATCAGCACATTGAATATCGTGGTAATACCACAAAAAGAGGCAATTTAAAATTACACCCACACTTACTCACACTCTTCGGTTTGTTTGCGCCCCCAAATTACCGAAACACTACAGCATCGCTGCACTCACATAGTACTCTCCAAAAAAGTCCCCTCTTGAAAATTTCAAATACCTGGCTACATATACGCCATCAGACATCCATCGTATTTTAAGTGGTGAACTTAGGAATATATATTTAACATTTAGATCATGCTTACTAACCGCATACCTGCTATTCAACTCAACATCCTATTAATGCCTAACTTTTAAAATACTCATCTAATCTTCCACATCAAAATCTCATACATGGAAACATATCAACATTTAGATGCAAATATTATTTAATTCATACAATAACATTTAAAGTGAAAAATACACGCCTGAGAGCCCTTTACAAGATACTCACCTTAGAGATATTTTTATTTTAATTAAACCTCTACCACATTTCACTATAATAGATATAAATATATTTATATTATGCTATATAAAGGAAGCTCATATATTTCATATACGAGCCCCTAATAGATTGCTGATTGATAAGTTTTATAAAAAAATTAAGTAAATCGATCTATAAAATTCCACAAAACGTTACCACCAAATTTAACAGCCCATGGAAAAGAAATTGTCTATTAAGAATTGTCAATCCAGGCAATCTGGATCTTTAGTGAGATATTCATTGTTTACCCAAATATTAGTACCACTGCAATCAGGGTCAACTGTATCCCTCAGATCAAAAGGATCATTACCAAGAGAAGAGTTCGCAGAAATAATATTGAAGTTGGAATTAGTAAAAATAAGAACTATACCACCATCTTGGCTATCACCGTTGCCATTATCGGTAGTTGTGTTCTGTGATATCACATTATTTGACGATCCTTCTATCAGAATACCAGCCCCTCCATTTCCACTTGAAGTGTTGTTAAAAACTCGTGAAAAACTATCATCCACCTGGATTCCGTCGGCAACACTACCTGTTACGGTACAGCCAGAAAAAGTATTGTAGTCATCATCCATATCGACTCCGACTCTACCACTATCAGTAATAACGCAGTCATTTATAGTATTGTAAATACTATCTATATCTATCCCATCATTAACACTATTAACAACTTCGGTACCAAGTACTTTGTGATACCCCTCTCCCTCTAAGAAAATTCCATCAAAACAGCCATCTATAACGCCCCCAGTGAGGGTGGCGCCATTGCCTTCGATTCGAATTCCTGCACCACCTAGATCTCCTCCTGTAGTACAGGTCAGGGAATAGTCGCCCATATTTAAGCTGCCACTTGGGCCGACAATAGTAAGTGCATCAGGTTCATCGGTAGTTAGATCACAAGATAAGTCCTCAGTGAGCACTTCTGCAGTTGTAATTACATCGCCACAAGCCACTTCAGCCAAGGCAATTGATGAATATGAAGACGCCGAAAAAGCCATTATCGCTAATAGTGCCACCTTATCTACAGACTGCTTAATTTTCACATCCAACTCCTATCAGTTCAGAATAAAGAATACATCTCAGCACAGAGATACTGAGTCCCCTAAGTTTGGATGCAATAATAGCTTCCACCATAAGAAAAATTGCCTAAAATAATTGACGTTCGAACGAATAAAAAACTACGTCATTCTTTTGAAGAAGCTAGCGCAGCCATATCGATAGCAACGATTAAAAATAGAATCTTAAGCTGGCGCAATTACTTTTTAATGATTACTAGCATTTAATCCAGAACACCATACTCTGATCCAATTTTGGAAAGTACGATTTTATTCGCCAGCTAGTGCATGCAGCTTATTATGAAAAACTTAGGTTATTTATATAAAATTTACTCATGATAGAAGTACTAACTTCGGGAAACTGTTACTTAATGTTCGGTCATAGAAAGGAATTATCATGTACACCAAGGCTGGTATTTACGTCGCTCTATCTTCATTTATTGCCACAAATTCTTTGGCTGAAGCAAATAGTACATCACTGTATCAGTAGGGTAGCGCTAACAGTGCCACTACTGACCAAAGCGATATTACTAGTATTGGCTACCAGATTGGCGATAGCAACCAGGGAAGTTCACTACAAGACTCCATTACTAACAGCCATTTTAACTATATCCAGTTAGACCATCAAAATAACGCCCAAGGTGTTCAAACCTACTCTAAAAATGCTTCTATTTCTATCTATCAAAAAAACACAGAAAATTCTGCCACTAGTTCACAAGGTAATATTATTAATGGAGAAATGCAATTTCATCAGATAGGACTTAGTAACAAACCAACAATACTAGATTCAAACAATGGCTCTAATAATAGTACACTTTCCGCTCAAATCGGTGATACCAATCAAAACTAGGTATTTATTAGCACGACAAACTCGGCCATAGACTATATCAAGAAAGTTGGTGCGGACAACCAGGTTTTTCTAATTCACAGTGTTAGTGATAATGACAAAGTAGAGATTATACAAGCTGGGGCCAGGCACACTATCGATATTAGTCTTATCTCTACAGCTAATAATGAGGTCATTATTAATCAACTCGGCAGTAGTAATATTAAAACAGTGAATTTGGGCGGCACAAGTAGCGAACTGCAACTACTGCAGGAGGGATATATTAATAGTTTAAACGTCACTTAGAGTGGAGAAGAGACTCACCTCTACACTCACCAAATAGGTAGCGATCATAGGCTCAGTCTAACCCAGAGTGGGAGACAAAATACTGTCGAACTCTCCCCAATTGGTAGCAATAACTTTATACAAATGATGCAAACTGGGGGTTAATAGCAGTGCTGACATACTACGAATAGGTGGTGACAACAGCGCAAACTACCAGCAGCAATAACCTAGCCCTTTCAAGGTTGTCTCGAAAGCTGTGCTGATCGGTGAGCTGATGTGATCATCAGGGCGCAACCTCCCTATATTCTTGTCAATCTATAAAATATAGATCAGCCCAGTACGTAGTCAGTCAAAACATAAACTCGACTTTATTCCTAACTTTGCCAAACTAAATTCTCATAGCTACATACCAATTCATCGACAAAAATTAAAGTAGCCTTTGATTGATCTGACGCTATAAATCAAATGGCTAACAACCCAAACTATGGCTTTAAACCATATCATCGTGTAGTAGAGTGATATTTTTTATGTACTAGCCTCCACTTTAGATTCCCAATCATTATTGACCGCACATAATTTTTCGTAGAAACACGAAAAACACTCTGCCTTTATATGGATGTTAAAGGCAGAGTATATGCTTACCACCCAAAGTCCAAATTGGTAAAGGAGTTATCCAATGAAGACCTATTCCCTTATAGCCACGGCCTTATCCTTTATGATCAGTGGGATTTCCTATGCGGAAAATACTGTCATCCAGAACCAGATGGGTACAGATAATAACGCGACAGCTGATCAAAGTGATCCGACCGTATTTGATAACCTTATTGTGCAAACACAAATTGGTGATAACAACGACGCTGATGCCAGTCAAACTAATGGCAATGTCAGCGGCGCCATTTATCAAACACAGCAGGGGGATAATAATAGTGTCACCTCGACACAAGATGCCACAACCAGCACTACGGCATCAGCACTCCAGGTCGGGGATAACAATATCGTTTTAACCAGTCAGGAAACCGCTTCAAACGGTAGCAGTGAAATCCTCCAGAATGGTGACACTAACTTTGCCAGCTCTGAACAAACCTCCTCAGATTCTGATTCTATTTCAATCAGCCAGTATGGCGATCAAAACCTGGCTACTAGTACTCAGGACACGAGTTCCAGCAATATTGTAGTCATTACCCAATCCGGTGACTTAAATATTTCAACTACATTGCAAAACACAGCAAGCTCTGGTAACAGCGCTACCACAATTCAATTCGGGCAACAAAATGCTGCTGGGATATCTCACCTTAACTCCTTTACCAATTCAGACTTGATAAGTCAGGTTGGTGATTTCAACAATGCCTCAATTAACAGAAACACCTCAAGTTCCGATAGTGCTATCGTAGTACAGTCCGGAGACTCCAATTTTGCCAGTGCTACTAGTTTTGATACTGCAGACAATACATTATCCATCTACCAATATGGGGATAATCAATCAGCGGTTGCCACACAAAGTAGTGCTTTTGAAAGTAACATTTATATTAGCCAAAGTGATGACAATAATATGGCTTTGGCAACACAATCAGGAGCCAGTGACAACATTGAAATTTATCAGTCAGGCTCATCCAATATGGCTACAGCCTTACAGGCGTCGACTGACAATAGCTCCAATATTATTTCCCAGGACGGTACACAAAACGATGCTACTGTCACACAAAGCGGTTCATCGGATACATCCTCTGTTGAACAAATTGGAAATATGAATATGGTTTCAGCTAGCCAATCAGCATTCAGTGGCTCACTGGATATCACCCAGGAAGGTGATGAGAACGAAATTACCTCAACACAGGATGGAGATATGGAGACAGCAACCATGCTGCAGGCAGGTAACTTGAATTTGATTGAGTTGGCCCAGAGCGGCATGCAAAACACTGCAACATTATCTCAAGACGGTAGCAGTAACTACATATCGGTTACGCAAACTGGCTTTAATGATGCTATCAGTGTTACCCAACTTGGAGACGGCAATAGCGCTACATTTATACAGTAGACTGATAGAGACTTTCGTTAAGGTGCCCTTTGGGCATCTTAACCTACTCAATATGCAAAAGTTAATGAGCACATCGCCTAAACATCACCATATGCTGTCATAGAGATTTTGTAGTCAAGGAGTATCTTATGAAAATCTCTTCCTTCCTTACCGATTCCCTGGCGCTGACCATCAGCAGTGCTGCTATCGCCGAGAATAATTTTGTTACTTCACAGCAAGGTAGGGCCTTTCTGAGCACCGCTGTAACACAAAATGGCAGTACCATGAGGCAGACAATACCATACGGATCTGAGAAATTTGATGATATTAATCCAGATTGGCTGCTGTCATTCTGAAGAAATTTCACAAAGTGTATGTAAACCAAACTTCATTTACGTTACAAATTGGTAATGCCAACTTTGCCAGTGTGCAGCAATAGTTATATCCAAAACTCACAGGATTAGGCTCTGTATGCAGTATCGTTCATCGGCAGAGCCTCTAGTGGATATCAGTGGTCAATTCGATTTACAAGGAGGAAGCAGTAACTGAACGGACAATGATTTAGGGATTTTTAGTTTAAAGGAGTAACTTATGAAAATCTCACCACTTATCTTTAGCTCACTTGCGTTGGCAATCAGCAGTGTGGTTTTTGCCGAAAACAATTTTGTAATCCAAAACCAAACTGGCATAGGTAATACCGCCACAGCCAATAATGCAGACTCTGATGTTAACAACAGCTTAATAGTACAAACTCAAATTGGAGTCAATAACAGCGAGGATGCCCTCCAAATTGATGGAACCAGTGAAAGCACCATCGTGCAAAGCCAGATCGGTGTCGCCAATGACAGTGAGACTGCCCAGGAAAATACCAGTAATGGGCATATCAACACTTCTCAGACAGGGGATAGTAACAGCGCTAATGCTGGCCAGGGAAGCTCATCAGACGGATCGATTATCGTCAATCAAATCGGCGTATCGAATACCGCTACCTCCCAACAGGTTGTGACCTCTTCAATCTCATCACTCACCACTCAAGTGGGAGAACAAAACTCTGCGGAAATTTACCAGGAGAATATAAGTTCTGCTAGTGGCACACTTCAACAATTTGGAGTATCAAATACGGGGAATATTCTGCAACTGCTAAGGTCTGGTAGCACTGGAACTCTGCTTCAGGTCGGATCATTAAATACAGGCCGTATTGATCAAATTGACAGCGACACCGCTCAAGGATCTATCACACAAATTGGAGGTAATAACTACGCAAAGATCTCTCAACTGGATGCCAATTCTGATAGTGCAGAAGTATTACAAACTGGCACTCAGAACTCCGCTGAAACCACCCAGACTATTAGCAACTCTAATAGCGTATTTATTGCCCAGTTAGGAACCTTAAATACAGCAACTACTAATCAGAATCTATCTGAAGATGGCTCCCTAATCGTAACCCAAGGCGGTTCAGGAAATAGTGTTGAAGCCGACCAAAATACACTGATTAGTAGTGGTGAGATTGCTCAGCTCGGAAGCCAAAATGCAGTGGATACTGATCAATTAGGGCTTGATGTACACTTGCTGGTTGCACAAATCGGAACAGCTAATGCCGTCAGCCTACAACAGGATGGCGTTATTCTCAGAACAGATGTTGCCCAAATTGGTAATTCCAATGAAGCAATGATCTCACAAAGTGGCCTGAATAACTCCATCACACTCCTACAAATCGGCGAAGGGCATTACAAGGAGATATCACAATCTGGTGAAGGTCATTCCTCTTTCACGATCCAAATCGGCAGCGCCAACTTTGCCCAGGTCACACAGTAGGAGTAAACCGGCACCCCTATTTTTAAGTAGCTCTTGAATATGTTGTAACACCATGCCGCCAATATCCTTTGTGATATTCGGCGGCATTGTAGTTTATTAGTCCTGTTGCATATTTCCACCTTATACGCAAGGCGCAGTCACGATACCACAGAGTAAAAAGAGTAATCTGCACGTATAAAAACAGTCTGTCCAGGAAGTTCTGAGCCGCTAATTATTCCTACTTGTTTGGCTGGAATCTATGCAAATATCAATAACATGCACCCATTTCCCACGCCTGATCTCCGTCATCTATTACCTCACCCTCCAATCAATCATATCTATATTTTTCTCAGAAGATCCGCTCAAAGGATCTCTTTTAAGCGCCACCTTAAAGCAACTGACAGAGAAGAACCCCATGCAGGCAGGAAAATATTTCCCGTTAATTTTTGCATCCGTGCTTTTACCAACCCTATCTTTTGCTGACGTTCAGTGCGGCGATACCATTACCAGCGCTGAAATAATGACTGAAGACATATTATTCTGCACTGCTATGCCGCCAATCACCATATCCGGTCCTAGCGGCAATCTGGATATGAACGGGTTTACCGTGCACTGTGCCGAACTTCCCGTGCTAAATACTGGCATTATTTTGTCTGGTCAGGGGGCTTTTCTCTCAAACGGGACTATTGAAAATTGTTATACCGGCGTCAGCGCAGAGGACTCGGGATTTCATGGAATTTACAATATCCTAGTGCAAACTAACGAAATAGGTATTTCCCTAACCAGCAATAACAACTTTGTTAGCAGTTCGACAATTTCTTTAAATACCGAAATGGGTATCTCTTCCGATGGGGATTTTAACAGCATACTTTCAAATGAAATTGTAAATAACGAGAGGGACTCTATTGTTATCCAAGGGGACTATGCACTCGTTTCGCAAAACACCATAGAGCCAGTAACTGGAAGTTTCGTAACAGGAGAGAATGGTATCGTTATCGGAAGCTCGTCCGGGGGTATTATTACGCAAAATACCGTTTTAAATATTATGTTTAGCGGCATATTGATGCAGGAGTTTGCGCAAACCAATTACCTTATCACTGGCAACAGAGTTGATGCGGGCGGCTTCGGCATTGGCTTCGACCTTAATGACGCCAATGCGGATGCCTGTACGTCTTCCAATACATGGATCTCTAACACTTTTACAACTGCTAACCCCAACTGCCTGGATTAGAATTTTGTCTAACAGGAATGTATATGCCTGTAGATAGGTTTGGAGAAAGATAACACCGAAGGAAAGGCAATAAAAAAGTGACTTGGCTGCGGGGGAGAACCAAGTCACTGAAAAGGTTTGGGTGGGGGCTATTCAGCCCCCTGGTTTTTAGTCTTGGTAATCGATGGTCATATCAAAGTTGCCCTCAACACACTTGGCATAATCGCCCTCATTCAGTGCTGAGTAGGCAGTCTGGTAATTCACCAACTGACATGCGTAGCTCTCATTATTTGGGGTATCTGCAGACCATCCCCAATCTTTATCCCAGTAAATATCCAGGGAGGCTGCACCACCAGTCTGGAACTGCCCCATATTGGCACAACCGAGTTCTTCATCTGCCGGAATTTCTACACCGAAGTATTCCGCTGTGCTCTGGTAGTACTCGATCCGGTACTGTGAGCGGTAGTCTTCAGTACCAGAACTACATTCGATCGCTCCATTAATAATATTGGTGGTAACACCGAATCCAGAAGTCAGGTTATTAGCCAGATCCACACTGTTCGGTTCCCAGGTACCATCGATTACATGCAATATGCTTGGCTTGGGTGGCTGTGGATAGACGAAGAAGAAGATGGAGCTTGCCAGGTTCAACCAGGTATCCGCTACCAACTCCGGTGCTTCCAGCAGGGTGTAAATATCACCGTACATCGCCTGGGAGAAGGGACCATAGTTATAGTTCCAACTCAACTGCTTGGCGCCGCGGCCGAAGTAACTCTTGTAGCCACCATCACTATTGATCGCACAGGGCCATGCTTCAGCTGCCCAGCTGCTGCTGGCATCACAGGCGCCGTAGCCACCGGAAGTATCTTCAGTCCAGCCAATTTCCCGCAACCAGTACAGGCCCTGGCGCCATTCCGGCACTTCCCAACCTGTTGCGTGGGCACCGGTTTCCTGGGCGTAGTGTGCAAACATTACCGCCATCGACTTGCGACAGATCGCCTCGGCATCACGGCCATCGGTGTAGTCACCACAGAAAGCTGGGAACTTGGCTACGGCTCGGAGGAAATTGGTGTAAGTGTACTCTTCCGCTCTGAGGGCGAAAAGGTAATCCCAATCTTCTTCAGACAGGATGCTCTCAACGCGGAGGACATTTTCAGGGTTTGCACTGCGGCCAGGTTGCACCGCCTCAACCACGGCGTTGTCCCGGGTTTCGACAGTATCCTTTACTTCCTGAAGCAGGGAATCACTGCTGGTAATCGACTCTTCTGCAACTTCCAGTTCGCTGATGCCCATCACATAGCCATCGGCTGCGGCACAGCCATCCTGGCTAATGGAGACCTCGTCCACATCACTGGCTTGGGTGGAGTCAGAGGCCGTCAGCTGGAAGGTATAGGTTACATCGCTGTATACCTCAGACAGGGTCACTGAGGTAGCGCTGCCGGTATAGTTGGTCATCTTTACAACCGGGCCACTGGTTTGGCTCCAGATGTAAGAGATATCGCTGCCACCGGTACTGCCAGAGCCATCCAGATTAACCATTCCACTACAGCCAACGTTGATACTTGAAGCCGAGATATTTGCGGTTACTGAACTCTCAGAACCATCGGTATTATCATCATCCTCGTCTTCATCGGTATCGTCCACCGCGAGGTTTTGCACGGTTACCTGTGCTTCTTCTGTAGTGTCACCATCACTGACGATTAGGCTAAAGACATAGCTCACATCAAAAGTGCTTGATGGTAGGGTAACAGTGGTGGATGCGCTGGTCGCAGAAGCAATATCTGCTTCAGGAGAGGCCGGGGATAATTGGGCCCAGCTGTAAGATAAATTGCCCTCGCCACCGGAGGCACTGGCATCAAGTGTTACAGTGCCACCACCGGTAATTTGTGTCTGCGACACTGAGGCACTGACCGTAATCGGAGTGCCGTCGGAATTATCGCTGCCATCGTCACTGTTGTCGTTATCGTCGTTATCACTGCCGCCATCGTTGCCACCGGTGCCGGTGTCGTCATCTGAGCCGCCATCACTGGAGCAACCATCCGCTTCCTTAAGAAGCCAAGGGGAACCCCAGGTATTTTCAGCCGTTAATGCATCGGTGGGGTGGTCGTCACCATTAGCCCACCACTGGGCAACAAATAAGTCGCCGTCGTAACAAACTTCTTCGCCTTTGCGATAGTTTTGACCGGAAATATAAGTATCGGAGCCACCAGTGCCACCACCACTGCCGGAACCTGCATCATCATTGTTACCAGAATCCGTATCTCCGTTATTACCGGTATCAGTATCATCATCAGAGTCGTTGTTATCACCATCACCAGAATTGGAGTCATCGCCACCACTGGTATCGCACGCACCTGACTCCTCCAAAATCCAGGGGGAGTCCCAGCGGTTTTCTGCTGTCAGGGCATCCGAGGGAATTTGAGAAGCTGTTGCCCACCATTGAGCTTTATATAAGTTTCCCCCGTAGCAAACCTGGCTGCCACCGGAATAACTCTGCCCCGCAACGTAGTCGTCGGCGGGTTGTGCCGCACTCAAACCTTGAGCGCCCAGCATCAGCGCCGATGCTATGGCTGTGCGAATAAAAATATGGCTCATAGAATCTCCAATTGTCGTTTTTAGGGTTCTATTTAAAGTTTTACGCGATGAGGCAAATACCAAACTGCCAGGTATTATTTGCAAAAATAGAGATCAAGAGCTTGTGTGAATAACGTATAACGGAAGGCATTAATAAATAGAGCAGACATTCTTGGCATAAATATTTATACACTGCCAGGATGCTCTAAATTGAAAGGAACCCACTTCCCATCCCCGTTTTTATTTACTCAACTGGGTGCAACTGCCCCTACACCTTTAATAATTATCACAAACACTTACTTTATTTCTGTACGCTGTTCAGATAGCCCCATACGTACTCAGCAGTTTCGATAAATAGCAAACAGAATGGTTCCAGATTTAAACAGAATATTTCGTGACCATATCGACACAGGTCACGTGCGCCAGTGAGCAAATGTCTAAATTCAAGATCAAAGGCACGTAAAAAGCGGAAATTATAGGTTTTTAAATCTACACAAAACCATAAAAGAGAAAAATTTTACCAATAACAATACAGGATCAAAATGTAAGGATAATTACCTAGCCAACAGACACCAATAGATAAGTTCATGGCGCTTTACATCGTCTAAGTGAGAAAAAGTTCCCAATCTAATCAGGAACCACAACTGATAAATACAGTTTGTCACAATTCCTGTATCTTTCGTCAGTGACTTTTCTCTCAAAATAAAAGTACTTCTGGCCCATAGTATTTCCCTCACTCCATGGCGACACTTTAGATCGGCAATATCAGCAGTAATAAGCCGTAACTGACAGTCACTTATCCTTTGGCTAGCACCCCGTGCCCCAAGCAGGAAAGAACTCAAATTAGTTCAACAAAGGGAGATCTTTGTGAAGCCTTACGCTATCCTTTTTTCATCCACAATTCTGTTGTTAGGTACTCTTAGCCACGCGGACACAAGTACTGCCACTGTAGAGCAATACGGCGATAGCAATCTGGCAACAGCCGAGCAAGCCGACTCAACCATTGAAAATAACTTAATAGAACAAAGGCAAACGGGTAGCTCCAACTCTGCCGAAGCGATGCAATCTGTGAATTCATCCTTGGGCTACATACTTCAAATGCAAACTGGAGACAGTAACAGCGCCATCGCCAGCCAAGAAGAAAGCACTTCAACCACGGTGCAAATTGTGCAATTGGGTGATAATCAGACCGCACTCAGTACCCAGATACTTACCACTACGACTAATGGGGAAATCTATCAGGAGGGGCTATTGAATAACGGTAGACTCTTCCAAAGTGACTCCATTGGCAATACAGGCTACTTGTTCCAATCTGGACAAAGTAATATGGGGTTTGTTCGCGCCACAAGTGGTGACTTCCACTCAGGCTCACTTCTCCAAACAGGAACCTTGAATGATGGTGCCCTAATTCAACTACGCGGTACCTTCTATACCTCTACCGTGACACAAAACGGAATAGGAAATGAGGCGACCAGCTTGCAGAACTTTGGCGAGTCCCTTATTAGTGAGCTCACCCAATTAGGTGATGGTAACAATGCCATTCTCTGGCAAATATTCAATGAAAACAGCTACGCCCAAACAAGTCAGATCGGATCAGACAATATCTCTTCCTCTCGACAAGAAGGTGAACTCATGAGCATCACCACCACACAGGAAGGTATGTTTAATGAGGCTGTTGCATTTCAGGAGGGTACTTCGAGTTTCGCCTTATCTCAACAAAATGGGCTGGATAATTTTATTGATATTTCACAGAGTGAAGTCAATGGAAATATCTCAGCCAGTCAAGTGGGCAATGGTAATATCGGGATGATATCCCAATAATAGAGATTAAGATTTTTAATCGAGAGTTTTGATTGTACTGGGCTTAGGAAACGTCCAATCGATAATTGCCCGTTAGCAACTGGCCAGCGGGCAATTGTTAAACTCTTGCTTAAGATGCAAACACCCTAAGACGTCCCTCACGCTTCTCCTCGCTAAAGTCACAACTGGTCAACCTAAACATCAATACATATTCGGAAAGGCAATGAGTATCGTGAATATCCCCTGGTAAGAACGCACTACAGTCACCGGGCATCATTTGATAACAGCCTCGGCTCACCAGTTGTTCACCATCGTCTTGATTGAGCAATCCATAGGTAGACATCTCCACTTCACCATGTTGTACCGCGTAAAATACCCAGCCATTGCCATGATTATGTGGTGGGCGATAGAGCCCACGAGGCTCCACATGAGCCAGTAAGATAAAACCCTTATCTTCATCCCGGTATAACTCTACACTGGGTTCTTGGCGACCGTGTAGATCAGCCAACCATGCTTCATCAGAATTTGATACTGCCAATTTTCCCAGGGCTTCTCGACATCTCACAATCGATGAAGTATCAAGTCCCTGCCAATTCGCTTTAAGTGCTTCAACACACTGTCTCAAAGAATTCGTCACTGATTGGTCCTCCTAAAGCTCTCTCGATATCTTGTTGAAAATTACTGCGAATCCACAAATTCAAGATACAACTTGAAGCCAGCTTTAAGTCAACCAGATCTATGCCTGAATTTTTAGCTATTGAGGTAGTGGGTGAAGTGTAAAAGCTCTGGACTGGAAAATAGGAATAAATCAGGGAATAGAGATGGGTATTAATAGCTCCAGCAGCTATTAATACCCGCGAGTACTCACTAAAACGAAGCACTCGCTAATGGGTTTACTTTATAGCTCTGGAGGTAATCGTTAATTTTGCGCTCTGGAAGCAAGCTTGCTGGCAAGAATAGACACCACCTGTATTGTTAATGCGGTTAACAAGAACACTGATGCCAGGCGATAAACGGCATTGAGACCATCCGCTATCTGCGACGGGTTCATGTCTTGCAGGGGCTGGCTGGGTACAAGCCCTACAAAAATCACACTCATCACTGAAGCTCCAGTCAATAAACCCAATCCTCGTGAAAGGCTGAGAAACCCGGAAATACGCCCACGAACTTCGGCCCGGGCGCTATTCATGGTCATGGTATTAACTGTCGACAGGTAGGTTCCGTAACCCATTGCCATAGTGACGGAAAAAATCAGATAGCCTACCAAGCCCTGCTCTACCCTGAGCAGCCCCATTCCCATGGCTCCACAAAGTAAAATTACCAGACCCAGTAATACGATACCTCTACTATTGAATCGATCCACGGCTCGACCGGCTAGATTTGAACAAGTAGCCACCATAAATGAACCGGTTGTCATCACCAGCCCTGCGATAAAAAGGTCCAGATCCAGTGCCAGAGTCAAATAAAAAGGCCCTACAATCAGGCTGCTCATTACCGATGAAGCCACCAAAAAGTTTCCAGCCACATTCGCCAAGAATGTCTGCTTTCCAGAAGATTCCGTAAATCCTTCACGCAGGGGTTGTACTTTCTGCCTGACATAAAACAACCCCACACCAAATATCACCGATAGAGCGATAGCAATTCCATTAACCGCTGAATATCCCTCTCCCAATGGTTTAATCGCCAGGGTATAAAAAACAATGCTAAAGAACAGGAATGCTGCGGCCAGGTAGCGTTTGAATCGACTTCTGCCATCAACAACTTCGCCGACTATGTTTTCCGGCAGGGTTCGATATGCCAGGAAAAACACCCCCAATCCCACCGGCACCACCAGCCAAAAGATGGCCTGCCAATTCAGATTTTCGACAATCAAGCCGCCCACGATAGGGCCCATACCAGTCCCAACCGCAGACAGACTGCCCAGTAATCCAATTATCTTTCCCGTTTCACTTTTATCGAAAACGTCGCTGGCAATAGCCATAGACACAGCCACGAACATCGCGGCACCGACCCCTTGTATTGCGCGGAAACAAACCAGGGTCCAAACATTAAAAGACAGCGCGCAAAGTAATGTCGATAAGGTGAATATCAATCCGCCACTTAGGAACAATTTCCTGCGACCCTGCTTGTCGCTGAGACTGCCGGCAATAGGCAGGGTCGCAGTCATACACATCATGTAGGCCACGGTAATCCACTGAGTATTACTGAAGGAAGCTCCTAAGCTTTCGATTAGTACAGGCAGCGCCATATTAATTGCGCTGACTCCCAAGGCTGCGAGCAAGGTCGCCAAACACAAGGTGACCAAGACTCCTCTTTTGGAAACCTGAGCAGCCTCTTGGGAAATTGGGTCTTCGGAATAACTTTTCGCGGTGTGCATAAGCTGAACTTTGACTTGCCAGTAATGACGCGTGAAACTAGCATACAACTTCAAGTGAGCTTGAGGTCAATGAGCGATGAATAACAGGGAAGAACTGGATATACGCGAAGTCTCCAAACTGTCGGGACTCCCCTCTTCCACACTTCGGTATTATGAGGAAAAAGGCCTGATAAAGTCATGTGGTCGTCGGGGAATTACCCGAATTTTTAAAGCCACAGTGATAGAACAGTTGTCCCTTATCTCCCTTGGCCGCTACGCCGGTTTTTCCCTGGATGAAATTGGCGAGATGTTTTCCTCTAATGGCAACCCCGCTATCGACAGGGAGCAGCTCCTCGCCAGGGCCGACGATCTGGAAAAGAATATCCGCCGACTCGAAGCTATGCGCGATGGGCTACGCCATGTGGCCAACTGTCCCGAGGTCAATCAGCTGGAGTGCCCCAACTTCCAAAACCTGATCAGGAAAGCTACCAAGTTACAGCATAAGGAAGACAGGAAACAGAAGCGACGCTGACAGAATAGCAGCGAATAAAGTCAGGAGACACTAAACTCTGTCATCATTCCCGAGTCCTCGTGCTCCAAAACATGGCAGTGCACCATATAGGGCATATCCGGCATCGCCGGCAGCGGGAAACGAACAAATATTTCCGCTTTGCCGCCATCGGATATGGGCATCGTATCTTTCCAGCCACGCATATAGAGTGGCGGTTCTGCATTATTGTATTTCGTGACCCGAAACTGGCAGCCATGGATATGTACCGGGTGTAGCATTCTGTCCTGTCCTTCAGAGATCTCCCAGCGCAGGTCCTTATTCCTCGCAACCTTAAACCCGGGCTCGGTAAATGCAAAGGAAACCCCATTAATCGCATTCGCAGTTAATTGCTCTTTTAACGGCAATGCCGGCCCCTCAGTAATTAGCTTCAATACCTTGGCCACCACATCGGGGTTGGTCGTACCTCCGGCAACCATCTGCGGCAGCCCCGTTGCACCAATCACTGCTTGCGCCTGCTTCTGTCGGTTCATTTGCATCACCAGCTTCTGACTGATTGGTGGCAGGTTTTGGGGAATTGTCGGCAGGGATACCAGGCTCTCCGGCAACTGTCCTTTCCCCTCAGATGTTCCAGGCACCACACTGAGAAAACTGTGAGCCTGATCAAATGGCGGCAGGCGCATTATTGGCTGGGGCACTGGCAGTGTTTGGAAGTCGAAAGGCTTGCCATCGCGGGTATCGATCATTACTTCGTAGCGCTCTCCCGCAGCAATAGGCAGTACATCCACTTTCACTGGTTCCGAGAGAAAACCGCCGTCGCTGGCTATCACGTAGAGTGGACGCTTGTCACTGGTGGCAAGCCGATAGTTGCGCCCGTTGGAGCCATCCAAAATACGAAAGCGCACCCAGCCTTTAGGTGGCCTGACCACCGGATTAATAACGCCATTAACCAGAAGTCGATCCCCACAATAGCCCGCCGCAACCGTCACTTCGTTAAAGCGATGGAAGAACTGACCATCATCGGTAAAGCGGCGATCCTGAATCACTAACGGAATGTCATCCACACCCCACCGCGAAGGTATCGGCAGTGCATCGCCTTCTTCATCATCGATAATAATCAATCCCGCCAAGCCTTTGAGTACCAACTCGGCGGTTGTCGGGTAGAGGTGGGGATGAAACCACAGAGTGGCGGCGGGCTGGATTATGTTCCAATCTACGGTCCAGGTTTCTCCAGGCTTCAATGGCATATAGGGGCCACCATCGGCATTGCCGGGTACGATCAGTCCATGCCAATGCGCAGTTACATTTTGCGGCAGATGATTGACCACGCTGACGGTTACTTTCTCGCCCTTGCGCACCCGTATCACCGGACCTAAAAACGGACCATTGAACCCATAAGTACGCGTAGTCACTCCCGGTAGGAAAGACTGCTTGCCCGGGCGCGCTGCCAATTTAATCCGGCCTTGCCCATCTGCACGCAGCTCTGGGGGAATAGGTAGAGCCTGACGGCGACCCTTCTGTGCCTGGGCAGCTTTGGAAGTCGACATCCCTGTTAGTAAGGCCGCCCCCAATGCGCCAGTGGCAAAACAAAATTCCCGTCGCGACAATTGAGCCATGGGTCCACCTCCCTATGTGCCATAGCTCCAAGTGTCTAAGGCACTGGTCATTTTTATCCCCAGAAATCTTAGACCGCTTATTCCAATGGCCCAGTAGTATATTGCGTCAACTGTGCACTCAATACAGAGTGGTACCCCGGTGCACAACTCCGTGATCCACACCTCTTGTGTTCTAAGCGAACTCGGTTAACCTTGCCCACGAAAAGTTAGTAGCGAAAATAAGAAGAGTAATCCCTATGCCGTTTCTTATTCTATCCATCCTTATTCAGGCAGCTTTTGTAATTCACGTGCTCAAAACCGGGCGCAATACCACTTGGATTTGGGTTCTGGTGATGCTGCCCATGGCCGGAGTTATTGCTTACCTGGTCCTGGAAATCCTGCCGGAATTAAACCAGTCACGCAGTGCCAAAAATGCGCGCAGGACGGTGCGGGAAACACTAAACCCCAATCGGGATATCCATCAGGCTGCACAAGAGTTGTCCCGTTCCAATAATGTGGAAAACTCTATGCGCATGGCCGATGAATGCGTGAAACGCGGCCTTTATCACGAGGCAAAAACTCTCTATGAAAAGTGCCTCCAGGGGGTTCATCAGGATGACCCTGAGCTGATGTTTGGGTTGGCACGCTGTCAGTTTGCTCTCAATCTGTTTGAACCGACCAAGGAAACACTGGACCAATTAATCGAAAAGAACCCCGATTTTAAAAATCAGGATGCTCACTTACTTTACGCTCGTACGCTAGCGGCATTGAAGCAAGTAAAAGAGGCTTACCACGAGTATGAAACGCTGTACCAATACTACAGCGGACCAGAGGCGACTTTTTACTTTGCCTTATTCTTGAAAGATCAATCCCAGGTGGAAAAGGCCAATGTCTTGTTCAATGAAATCCTTGATAAATCCAAAACACTGGGCAAGCACTACAAAGCGACTCATAAGCAGCTGTTAAAGCAGGCAAAACTGGAAGTATCCTGAGACTCAATGGTAAAAAGGCTCCCAATATGATTTTGGCGGTAGATGTAGATTACCGGGACCCCGGAGCAATGGTAGCCGGGGTCGGCTTTGAGAATTGGTCAGCTCCTGAGCCCGAGCAACTCTATCTCAGTAAAATAGAGAGTACCCTGGCCTATGAGCCCGGTGCTTTCTACAAGAGAGAACTCCCCTGTATCCTCACCCTAATCGAGGAGCACAAGATAGAAGCAGAACTGATTGTTATCGATGGTTATGTATTTCTCGGAGGGGAACAAAAACCGGGTCTGGGTGCCCATCTCTACTCCGCTCTCCAGCAGGAAGTTCCCATCATCGGTGTCGCCAAGAAACCGTTTAAGGACACCCCTGTTGAGGCGGAGCTGCTGCGGGGAAAAAGTGTAAAACCGCTGTATATCAGCAGCCTCGGTCTCCCTTTGCCGGAAGCCAAAAATTTGGTGAAAAAGATGCATGGAAACCACCGTATCCCCACTTTATTAAAACGCGTGGACCGCGAGTGTCGAAAGTCCCCACGATAATTCCCGAGAGAATGAGAGGCAGTTATCGCCGCCATTTCCCAGTCACATCCCTGGGACTTTCTTCCTACATTTTCAATACTTATTTCTCATATCCTACCCCTTCGATGCCAGCAATAATTTTTCTATTCGGCGGGAAATAGATACTGAAAGTAAAAGCTACCTGGCATCCGTTTATCCCATAGGGATAATTTGGCGCTTAGATAGACGGCTAGAAGTAGCTAAGATCCCATACTGATGTATTCGGCTCGTAGTTTTTGATGTCCACTTGTGAAGTGCGAGTGGACGATATTCATTAGCAGCCCCGAATGGGCTCCTTGGAAGTTTTGTAGTAAAGGAGTTACTCATGAAGTTATGCGCCAGTATTGCGACACTCGCACTGGTTGCCTTTAGCGGCAATGCGCTGGGCACCAACTCTACTGACTTGGAACAAATCGGTTCAGGTAACTCAGCAAATTCCGATCAAACTGAAGCGGGTTTCGGCAATACTATTATCAAACGCCAAATAGGTGATACTAATACCGCTACTGCCACTCAAAGTGGCGGTGTTATTAACAGTAGTATTCAGAGTTCCCAGATTGGCAGTCAAAATGAGACCACGATATCTCAATCCGGTGGTGCTTCTCTAAGCGCAACCAATACACAAATCGGATCGCAAAATACTTCCGAGATCACCCAAGAACTCTCTCTCGACAGCCAGGTATCTATTCTGCAACTCGGTACCTCCAATGCTTCCACTATCGAACAGCGCTTTGGCAGCGGTAATACCATTACCAATATCCAGGATGGAGACAGTCACTTTTTTATTGGTCGCCAGGAAGCCAGTGCTAACGGCAGCATTTTTGTATTCCAGGACGGCGAAAGGCAAAGTGCTGTGGTAGAGGAAACCGCAGGCAATATAGGCAGTTCCGTTTTAATCTTTCAGTTTGATCGGGACGACTTCGCCACCGCCAGCCTGGTTGCCACAATCGATGGCACCTTGGACATACTGCAGGATGGCAGCGATATCTATGGCGGGCTCGCACAATTTGCCAGTGTCAGCAGCAGTATGACCTTACGGCAAACAAACAATCGCCACTTCGCCTTTGCAACCCAAGTAGACAGTCTGTCCAATGACCTTCTGATTATCCAAAGGCTCGGCGATGCCAATATCACCTCGATTACCCAAACCGGTGCCTTTAATACCCTTGAGTTGCGCCAAAATGGTGGGGGCAACAACGCGGCTTTAGAACAATCCGCATTGAGTAGCAGTATCGATATACGCCAGACCGGTACCACCAACCAGATTACGGGTTCCCAGCTGGGTGCCGAATTCAACTCCATGAACAGCGAACAGTTCCTGATTGATAATGTGGTTGTTATTAATCAAGGCGGCTTACTGATCAGCGCGACCAATGAACAAACCGGTTTGCAGAATGTTGCCAATATCGAGCAGGCTGGAACAGAGGTAGATATATTCACCCGTCAATTGGGTTTCGATAACCGGGCAACGTTCGAACAGGCTGGTGAGTCTCTTTCAATAAGCTCCCGACAATTTGGCGATAGTAATAACATCACCATCACCCAGAGCGGTGACTCCAACTCAGCCTTTAGCCTGCAAATTGGTAACAATCACACCAAGGAAATTACTCAGACGGGTTCTAATGGCCGCGCTTTTAACTTCCAGATCGGCGGCGAGAGTAATACCGGCGTAATCATCCAATAATTTCAGCCAAAATTCAGAAGCCCCCGGTAATACACTGCGGGGCTTTCGATTGCGAAATCTACAGGAAAAAGAAGAAGGGAAAAGTCGCTGTGCAGCCCCGCGAGAGCGGGGAACAACTAGGATGCACTCCGACAACTTCTCCATCGTCGGTTTATCCCCGAGTATTCAGGGAACACCTTGCGCAGAGCACAAAGGCCATGCCTTATCCGGTTTACCCCTGTACAAACAGGGAACAGTCGCGCAAAAGGAGCGCGATCATAGCACACCCTCATTACATCCCCGAGCTTTCGGGGAAACATTTTCAGAACTAATGTCCGTGCGCTATCGGCTACGGTCCAGCCCCGCCCAGCGGGGGAACAAACTCAGGTGTCGGCACAATCCAACCCCACACTCGGTTTACCCCCGCAGCAGCGGGGAATAGCCCGAATAATTACCGTGCAGCTTTGACGATTTTCCACGGTTTAACCCCGCCTGGGCGGGGAACAGCCTCAGTTAAGATCGCCTTATTGCGCAATTACCGGTGCAACTCCGCTTTATGCGGAGAACCTATTCGGAAAGGAGTGTATAACAGGATACCCTCCGGTTTAGCCCCGTATATACGGGGAACAGTATGAAGCTGGTTTAACTATCATCTCACCGGTCGATTTATCTCCGCTGATGCGGGTAACTCTCTAAATATGCCTATTTGCTATCCTCTAAAGTCTCAGTATCGTTGCCGATACTTTTGAATCCCAGCCCTCGCTCTCAAACACTTCCAGTTGTATAACAACTCTATTTATCCCAATCAGATTCGGCGGATTAACATCAATCCACAACCAAATGCTTTGGCCGGCCCCATCCCCGCAAAAATATTTTTTATAAATAATTCGGGTTCAGTAACCAAAAGCTCTCCCCGGTAATCCACAGAACTGAAACCAGCACCGCGCTGCTTTTTATGTAACAAATTCCAGCGATAGCCATTGCAGTGAAGCTTTGGTGGGTAAATATCAAATCCGAGGCGCGTCCCCCGGTGAATTAACCAGCTGCGGGCAGCAGTTTGGCTGACATCCTGTAACCGGGTTTCAATCTGCCCCTGATCAAACTGCTCCGGCTTTTCCTGCACCAAGCTCTGCTTGAGCTGCCCTTTGCCACCTTCAACAGGTAAACCATGCAATTCGCACTGCTCCCGCAACCAATGGTATTGGGCATCCATCAGCACATCGTGCCGCTTGCCGCGCTTTTGCCCTTCAGTTTTACGAGCAACTGTAGGGTTCGCCCGCAGGCGGAAGGCCAGCCGATCGCCGGGGTTTAAGCGGGGCTCGAAGATTTTAGTCTCTACCAAAAATATCGGATTGTCCTGCGCAGGCCGGACTTTAGACAGCAGGTAATACACCGGTAGATTGCGTTTGCTAAGCAGCTGTTCCCGCGAGGATTCCTCACGAAATAAAAAACGCTCATCACCATCAAAAAGATCCCACAAGATTTGATGGATACCGTAGCTGTTTTCGCTGAGCAACCGTGCCAGCTGCTTCTGCACCGCCAGCGAGGGAGATAGTTGAACTCTGGATAAATACATAACCGCTCCCTTATGACTGCCAGAGATTTTCAATACGCGGCTGGAACTGCCAGCGCTTGCGAGATAGGGGCTGATCGAGACGGCTAAGCCGCTGTACAGATCCTGCTGAAAACACTCCATCTTCCGCAGAGAAATCATCCAAGCTACCCTCCCAGTAGTAACGACAACTCTCTTCTGTAGGCAACCAGCGCTCCTGCCGGGCCCATTCCGGTTGGTAATCCAGCAACTCCGGGGATTCATAATGATCCAGGGCGCTGCGGAAATTGTCCGCACCGATCACCCGTGCGGCAGTGGGGGCTGAAAGGGGAAATGCTTTTCGCCCCAGATAGAGGTGATACTTTGGCCGGGCCAGGGCTTCACACAGCTCCGCCAGAGACCAGTTAGCCTCTTCACAGGATCTCAGGGCCACTATCGCCTGCGCATCCACCAGATACTCCCTGCGGGATAACAGGGTTCCCAGACGCGCTTTCCCTACAACCAGCTCATCCCGGCGCGTATGGTAGCGGCGCTTGCCAGTGGAATCTGGGACCTGCACCGTGTGGAAATCCTTTAGCAAAGTACCGACATTCAGCACCTTTACCGCCTGGCGATATTGCCGGGCCAGGCTCTGGTGTAAGTCCTCTCGCTCCCGAGGTATCCCCAGTGCCGCACCAAATAGTCCCGCGATAGCGGATTTACTCGGGTAGTGTGCGCTGTGGCGGGATTCCCCTACAGCCACTTCCCCCCAGGAAGCCATGGCACCGTAAAGACGAAATACTAGGTATTCCATAGCGCCACCTATTCGCTGACAAAGGCCAAAAGTTCCTCGATATTACCTTCGCCAGTTACGGCATTGAGAACATAGCGGCTATCGGCACAATCCCCGTACACCTTATCGAAACTCTGCAATTGCTTTTGCAGTGCATCAATAGCGTCATGGGCGTAATCCTCGCTATAGCGATCAACCGGCTTCAGGTAGGCCGCAGAGAGAGAGCGCGGTTGCTGGTCACCGGCTTCGGCCACGACATATGAGGCATAGGCACGGCTGGCATAGCTGTTTTGTTTACCGCTGGGAGAAACTTTAAGGATTGTCTCAGTCAGCGCAGCTACAGCTCGATCGGCCAGGGGTTTATTCCCGCCCAGGTTTTCAATGAGCAGCTCTTTGTTAATGCAGATATAAGAATAAAATAATCCCGCAGCAAAACCCGCCTCCCCCAAGTGAGCAGCACCGGCATCCTCGCTGCGATCATTCAGGTCGTCTACCGCAGTAAAATAATCATCTTCAATCACTACAGAGTGAGCCGAGAGTGCATGGGCCACCTGGCACGCCGCTTCAACGTTATAGGTGGGCTTGGAAGCGAGCATACGGCCAAACAAGGCGATATCCACTGCCATGTTTTCCTTGCGCAATAAATCCAACTCTGTCTTCTCCGGCTCCCGCCCCTCTTCTGCCAAGGTTTTCAGTAGTGCATTGATCCCGTTTTGCTCGGCACTACTGAGGTGAACCAACTGCTCGATTTCCAAATCGGCCAGAGGGTTATCTTTTTCCGGCTTTTTTAACTTACCGAATTGCTCGGCAATTTTCTGCGCCCACAATTTGGCCTTTTTCTCAGAGACGCCCAGTTCCAATAAAGTCTCATAGGCCAGTACCCCCTGACGCTTGGTTCTGGTGCCAATGAGGCTATCCCCCTGCTCCGTTGCCAATACCTGTTGGAACAACTCCGACGTTCGCCAGTGACGCTTAAGGCTCTGGGAGGAAATTCGCAGGCGATCACAACCTCCCATCTTCGCTGTTTTTGGCCGCCCCAAGTCATCCCGGTTCAGGTTCGCAGGGGGATAGGCGGTCAATACATGCAATTGAATAAAGCGGCTCATAAATCTCTCCTTGTTGCGACCGTCAGGCCATCACATTACTTCGATTCATTTCTCAGGTATCTGATCAACAGTCACTGTCAATCGGTCAGGCTTTGCTCTGTGCTTAGTGTTGTTATGGGAATAGCATTTAAAAATTCTTTAGGCCCCTAAGACCCCTTTAATTTGGAAACTTTTGAATTTTTCTCAATCTGGTAATACGGCGTAGTAATCAGTTGCCCAACGCACAGCCAGGCGTTCCTGTGGATGCCGTGCCGGAATCGTGCGCATCTCTCTTTGCCAGTGCAGCAAATCATTGGCAAGAGAAGCTATATTGGCTCTGCCATCCAGCAGGGCCAGGGCCCGTACTATGCGGCGATAAAACTCAGCCGTATCGCGACTTTTTTGCAACTGAAAAAAACGCAGCTCACTTAAAGGGGGGCGCCCACCTCTCTCCCGGGGCATAGCCAGGGACCGGGCAAAACTGATATCCATAGCCTCGCTGCTGTCAACATCAATTGTTTTGCTGGTGTTATCATTTTTTACGTGTGCAATTACGGTGGCTACCAGAGCCGCATCTTCGATACGAATTTGCTCATCTTTCTGCCAGCGCTCGGGCATATCCTTTAAAAAACGGATAAAGGCGGGAGTAGGCATTACATCCATGGGCTCTACCGCACGGCGCAAACGCGCTCGGTCGGCTCGGCCAGCTTTGTCATTGAGCCAGCGGTGCCATTCGCGCAGTCGGCTCACATCTGTATCGCTAAGATATTGATATCCGGCCATCACAATTCCTCCTGTTGTTGCTCAACTTTGGCTGTATTATCCAGAGTCTTTAAACTTGCCAAGCTGGCGAGCTTATTCCTTAAAAAACGTCGCGCCCGAGTCACTCGCTGCAATTTCAAGTCTTCCGCCGAGCCCTCCATTGACCAATGGTCAAACTGCGCAAAGGCCGTTTTTTTCAATGTGTGTGCCCAGGCAATAGCCACTGGTGCAGGTGTAAATTGGGATTTCTTGGATTCGAGGGATAATTGCTTGAGCGAGTGATAAAACTGGCTTTCCGTCGCCTGCCAAAACGCCTGATCGACAAATGAAAAATCCCCTTTAGCCTCATTAGGGTTATTAAACCAGGCAGCCTTGATCCTAAAGCGCAGCTCTTTCAAAGTACCTTTTGCAGCCGTTAAAAGCTGCCCTGCCAGCTGAATAAATAGCGACCGGTACTCGGGGGAAATAGGCAGTACTGGCATTTCCTGTTCATACCAGCAACGCGCTTTCATATTGTCCATGTCATAGCCAAATCCCCACAGACGCACATCGACATTCGAATCCAGTTCTTCGAGAACTTCCGCATATTCCTCATGGAACAAGCGCACCGCCCGGCTCGCTTCATCGCCATTTGAATGGTCATTCCACATAAGCCCCAACCAATGCCGATAACCGAGACCACTCTGTTGACCTTTCAAACTCAAGGGTGGGGCTTTTTTCTTGGGATCACGTCGATAGGGCGTCAGGGGATGAATCCAGGGACCCTCGTAATTAATGCCATAATTCTTAGTGGTATATTCCCGGATTAATTGATTCGTCTGCTCTCCACAAAGGTCGCAGTAACCCTTGCCTTCTCTCGGGATTTGGAAACGTATCCTGCGCGGCATACCCCAGTACATTTGCAGAGGATGGGTATCATTGGGAGACGTAGAGGAACCTTGTTTGTCAGAGAGGCGGGAGGGAGCGAGCCAGGGGAAGATACAACTATCAGAGCTTTCAGACCTCGCCCCAAACTCCTTTTGTGGCAAGATATTGAGCCACAATTTCTGCCAAAGGTTGGCATCTTCTGCCTCTGGAATTATCAATGTGGTCAAAGGGCCACCACCACGCAAACTCGTTCTATGCCCCACTCCTCCGGAGGGGGCGTTAATTTGCAAGGTAAACAAGGCACTAGCGGCACAGCTGGGACATACACCCTGCACCCTACCGCCCTTAATAAATAGATCCTGATTATCTCTACAGGTTTTACTGCCCGGCGCCTCAATCAGTAGGGCAGCAATCGACTTTGATTCCCCCACACTCAATTCCAAGTCCTGCATAAATGCAGGCCCGGACTCTTGAAACAATTCAAAATTGGGAGCGTAGTTTTGCAGCCGTGATTTCAGTGTTTCCTCAGTAGGCGCCTTTTTCCAGTAGACTCCCCAATCATCGACACTTTCAGGTGCAAAAGCTGTTTGCAACAGGCCAATTAAAAACTGGAACAGCGCCCCGCGAAAATCCGGTCGTACCGTACAGATATCTACGACAGGATTATCCACCTCGACAATTTGCCAAGGAGCAATTCTTTCCTGCATGCCGCATCGCCGGATAATTGGCAGCCAGGAATCTTCAACCAAATTCACCACGATCCTCCCTGATCCAGTCTCCGCCCTCTTACTCCGTTATAGCCATGCTTTTTTCAAGAGCTAGAGGGAACAGTTACACTCAGAGCAGTGCGAGCGCCTCTGCCTCATTTTTGAGTGCTCAATCTCTCAGCGTCACTGCCGGGACACTAATTCCATTACCTTATGCCACTCTGACTAGGGAAAAATGATCTGGCTCAAGTCTGGGCATCTTTCTCACTTTCCGCACCGGAAATCAGGGTAGCGCCTACTACCTCACACAAAGAAAAGTGCTCAGTTATCGCATAGACCACACACAAGATAAGGGTATTAATCTCATTCACCTCTCTATATGAGAATATTCCTGTACAGACAATTCCCCCACCCTTTAGCCTGCATCAGCTATTGACCTCAATTGTTAATCAACAGATACAAAAAAGCCCCTTGATGGGGCTCAAAACTAGCGACAGATTCTATTGTGAAGGAAATTTAACGAATCGGTATCCAGCTCAATACTAAGTTCATCACTTTTAACCGGCCGGTAGCTATCGGCACTGAATCGCCACTACTAAGCCGTTCAACCCTTACCGACTTCAGATAAAAGAAAAGTCTTTATTAACTGCTTCTGACTCTGCTACAGAGCTGACATCATTTCTATTAGGTGTTCGGTGATCCACTACTTTTGATTGTATGGATATACTAGATTGGAGTTCGACTGTGAAAGTGCCGGCAATTATTACCGACACTTTCATACTATTAACTAGAAAATTTCGTAGGTGAAAACTTTTAAATTTACATCTTCAATAGCCTCTAAATCACCCTGAATATCAACCGTCAAGGTGTCGCACATATCCGCGGCAATTGAACCATTATCTATCGTTAAGACTACTTCATTGCGAAAATCTGAAATGGGCACATTCGTATAAATATTTTTATCGTCCCTATCAACCCCTATTGCAGTTTGAGTACCATCTTTGGCAACACAACTTGCCGTGATCGAAACGTCATACACATAGTCAAAAATTCTAGAATGATTTCTAGTGTAGCAACGCTCTCCCCTATGGGAATAACGACAAACGACATCTGGCCTCAACCGTCCCAAACCAGATACAATCGCAGTAATATCGAAACTGATTTCTTGCGCACCATCACTCAAGATATCAATCTCAGCAATTCGCCGAGTATCCGAAGTATAAGAGTACTCAGTAACATTGTGCTTAACGCCGCTAATAAAAGTCATTTCTGCAAAAGACTGACTCGCTAACAACAAGGCAAACACCGGCAACACAGACTTCAAAAACTTCATTTTTCATCCTTAAAAAAATAATCGAGCAGTCAGTATAAATATCCAAATATTAACTAGCAAGAAGATCCAAACAAAAAATTAAAATTATAAATGATTCAGCAGTTGCAGCAAAAAAACCTATATATTCAGTCTGCATTCACACTCAGTATGCCTTACAAAAATTTCAAAAAATATAAATCAAAAATTAAATTAACCGATTATTTAAATCTCCATTTATCTTTTCTCGCCACAAAATGACAGATCACAACACCCCAACCAAACGACAGAAAACCACTTAAAGACAAACTTAGCTTTTATTTGAATATTGCCCCGAGATTAAAAAGCAATAATTAACAAAGCAAAGGAAACATCTATCGCATCGCAAACATCGACAACATATTTAAGAACCTTATGATATTAAAAAGCTAAAACAAACAAAGTAATAAAATATCAATTCAGCTAGCCTAAAGCTTATTCTCGATCGAATTACAGCTTAAGCACTCTTTTATTTTACTTAAAGTACACCACCTCGATTACAAGCTAGCTCCTGGGTTATCTCAAACTGGTTAAGTTGATTTCACTCACTCCAACCACTTTTCTTGATTACTGAATCTAGCATCAATACTCTTCAATCAATTTTCTGCCACCACTTGATCTACTGGTGGAGAAGAAGTAGCAGATATTGACTCCAACTATCCACTCTTTTCCTTATGATCAGCTGATACCCTTCAGAGTCGAAATCTGGTGACCTACCACCCTAAAGAGAAAGCAATATCAGGAGGAAGATCCTTACTGTATTCCAGGTTATGGAGCCCACAGAGAGCTATTAAAGACAATTGCCCGGTATTGTCTTAACTGGGAGAGTCTTGGAGAAGCGAAAAGAACAGTAAGGGAATATTCCCCACGGGCTAAACATGTATCGGAAGCTGTAGAGGCCTTCTTAGCTCATCATAAAACTATTAACTTGTTAAAGCACGATAAGTGCTGGCCGTGCCATTGTGTCCACCGTGGACGCCTCAGGAGCCACCGTCAGCTGTCTGACTGGACATGTCCAGTAGTCGTTAATACCGCCCAATTCCAACAAGAAGTTTTTGACCACTAAATGCACTAGCCCCCAGGTTCCTTGCCCCAACAGGTTCTCTATAGTCTTGGCTCTTTATTATCCACACAGCTTATATACAACTCTGAATATTTTGGATTGGCTACTGGCATTCAACAGATTGGTAAGATACTGGACTTTTATGAAGTGAGAATTAAGTGGAAGGCGGGGGCTATCCGGGCGCTTCAAAAGGTACATAAGTGTGTATAAATTATATGCGAGCGAAGTACCAGACATAAAAAGGGAGTCGAAGCCTCCTTTGAACTCTTTGAATGAACTGAGGCTTTCTCTCAGTTTCGAAAAATAACCTCTAGAGCGGCGGTTACGGGGCGCATAAGGAAGCGCAGTAAAAAAAGCACCACATGTAGCACCACTTCAAATTCTCTCCCCCTACTGAGGAGTCTCAACGACTGAGCGTAATGCTGAAATTTAAGCGTGGCCTCACCTACTCCAATCGACAAAGTATCGGTTTACTCAATGCTGAGCAGGAAACTCGCTTTAGGTGAAGTGATTTACAAAAAATCCCAGAGGGCACCCAGAATCACACACTCTAGAACCCTTGGTGGTCGGTAAAGTACAGAAACTCAAACCGAATAGACCGCGAAGACGACACTATGCCGCTATCCATATGCGCGCTTGTATAAATTTTCATTCGTCTTCGCTATACATACCAGAGCAAAGCCACGTTGAGAAACCGACGAATATGGCACCAACTACAAGATAGCCAATCACCCACAGCCATGGAAAGGCAAGAAGCCAGTGCAGGACATAAATTAGGACGAATATACCAAAACTTATAGACAAGCAACTGCGTAGGGTAGGCATAATTATTCCCTGACTAAGTCAAATAGCTAGTAGTCCATATCATTTCTTGCTGAAATGACTAGCTCTCTACTTGGCCAAAATTGAGATCTAAAGCTGATCTCAGGGCCCAAGTTATATTGATTACATTACTTTGCGTATTGAGCACTAAGCGGAAGAGCCGCATACAGAGCTACCAGATATCCGCAAACCACTGCTTCTTGCCGCTTGGTTTGGCAGGCTTGATTTGAGTATCTGTCAGAGCCATGGTGGTGCTACCTGTTTCTCAATTGAACTAGGTAGCACCAAATGTAGCACCAGCTGACAACGAACGAGAGCGGAGGGCTGCGTACCCTACAGATAGCAAAAAGCCCGGACTTACCGGGCTTTTTGGATAATTCCGAACTTCTTCGGATCTTGATGTGGTGCCCAGGGCGGGACTTGAACCCGCACGAGCATAGCTCACTACCCCCTCAAGATAGCGTGTCTACCAATTCCACCACCTGGGCAAAAATCTTTTACTGCTGTTCCTCACTTTCCTGGTTAGCAGCTGGCTCTTCTGAACCGGTGCTGTCTGCAGGAATCTGCGGGATATCGCCAGTTTCCAAATCTGTTTCAAGCTGCGGGATATCGCTGTCGATAGCCGGCAGTTCTTCGGCTGGGCCAATTTGCTGTACCGCTGCTGGAATTTGCGGAAGGTCCGCATCAACATTGGTGCCTGCACCTTGCTTAGCCAGGATGGCCAGGCCGAAACTGGTGACGAAGAATACCGTCGCAAAAATTGCTGTCAAGCGGGAAAAGAAATTTCCGCTACCTTGACTGCCAAAAACTGTCTGGGACGCGCCCGCACCAAAGGATGCACCGGCTTCGGCACCTTTACCTTGCTGCAACAAAATCAGGCCAATAATGCCCAATGCGGTCAAAACGTGTACAACTAATACCAATTTTTCCATTTTCTGGAAACTCTCTACCGGGGTCTAAACAACCCGTTATTCAGTATTCGCCAACCCGCGTGCTGTCAATTCAGACAGCAGCGCGACAAATCTCAGCAAACTCGCCGGCATCCAGCGAGGCTCCACCCACCAGGGCGCCATCAATATCTGCCTGGGCAAAAAGCTCCCTGGCATTTGCGGATTTTACACTACCGCCATATAAAATCTGTACTTCAGCACCCAAATCTCCCAACTGCGAGCGAATAAACGCATGTACAGCTTGGGCTTCATCAGGGGTAGCAGTTTTTCCGGTGCCAATGGCCCATACCGGCTCATAGGCAATCACGGACTGCTTCCATCCAGCCGAATCAATGATATCGGCAACCGCTTGAAGTTGTTCTGCAACCACTTCGAGAGTGCGCTCCTGCTCGCGTTCTTCAAGGGTTTCCCCGACGCAAAGTATTGGAGTCAATCCCGCCTCTTGGGCCGCAACAAATTTTTTCGCCACTAACTCACTGGTTTCTCCGTAGAGACTACGGCGCTCAGAATGCCCGACAATAACGTAACGGGTATTCCAATCCAGTAACATGCTAGCGGAAACCTCACCAGTAAACGCCCCTTTGGGCTCCTGGCTAAGGTCCTGGGCACCCAAGCTGAAACCTCCGCTCTTTTCCGCCGCATCAGCCACCAAGCCGAGGTATGGAAAAGATGGGCAAACAACAACACCGGACTTCACACCTTCGAGGTTGAGTTCGGTGAAAAAACGTTCGGCAAACTCGCGGCTGCCGTTCATTTTCCAGTTTGCTGCTAGTAGCGGTGTTCGCATGTGTGCTCCTTCAAGGGGCGCAAATCTTAGCGACATTGACGCCAACATACAACCAAAATTATACGAGTTTCTTCTACGCCCCAAGAGGACCGATTTACTACGGGTTAAATCGCAGCAGATCAGTTATTTCCAATTCGCTCCACCACGGAGGAAATATCTTTGGCCAGCTGTTCCACCAGGGCGCTGTCGCGACCTTCAACCATTACCCGAATCAGAGGCTCTGTGCCAGATGGCCGCAGCAGCACACGTCCGCTGTTTGCGAGCTGACGTTCTGCATCGACAACAATGGCCTTAACGTCTGTGTGATCGAGAACACCATCGCGATGAGCCAGTTGCACATTAATCATGTGCTGGGGGAACATTGTCATACGGGATTTAAGCTGATGCAAGGGCTCATCAAATTCACACAGGCCACGCAGTACCTGCAGTGCGGCAATGATACCGTCGCCGGTGGTAGAAGCATCGGCACAGATAATGTGGCCTGATGACTCGCCTCCCAGTTTCCACTGATTAGCTGACATTTTTTCAAGCACATGGCGGTCGCCCACTTTGGCTCTCTCAAACGGGATTTTGTTTTCGCGCAATGCAAGCTCAAAACCGTAATTGCTCATCAAGGTGCCGACAACACCACTACAACCGCCCAGGAATTTATGCTGGTGCATAGCGATGATATACAACAGCTGATCGCCATCGACCAATTCCCCATTGGCATCGACGAACAACACCCTGTCCCCGTCACCATCAAAGGCTATACCCAGGTCCGCACCGCGCTTAACCACGGCCCGTTGCAACTGCTGAGGTTTAGTGGAGCCGCAATCTAGATTGATATTGAGTCCATCAGGGCCCGCTCCAATTACGCTGACTTCTGCTCCCTGCTCACGAAACACCATCGGCGCTACGTGATAAGTGGCTCCATTGGCGCAGTCGAGAACAATCTTCAAACCCTCAAGGGAGAAACCCCAGGGCGTGGAAGCCTTGCAGAACTCGATGTAACGCGCGGCTGCATCATCAACTCGATAGGCGCGACCGAGATCGTCAGAAGTTTCCATCGGCAGCTCGAGAGCGGCTTCAATCTCCAATTCAACCTCATCCGGTAACTTGGAGCCTTCAGCGCTGAAAAACTTAATGCCATTGTCGTGGTAAGGATTATGGGAGGCGCTGATAACAATGCCTGCACCGGCATGGAAAGTCCGGGTCAGGTAGGCGATCGCCGGAGTCGGCATTGGCCCCAACAGGGCGACATCCACGCCAGCATTAATCAGGCCCGCCTGCAGCGCTGCCTCAAACATGTAGCCGGAGACCCGAGTGTCCTTACCGATAAGGATGCGGGGGCGCCGGTGGTGTTTAGCTTTGGAAATTCTTCCCAGTACCTTGCCCGCTGCATATCCCAGGCGCAGCATAAAATCGGGAGTAATTGCTCCCTCGCCAACGCGACCACGAATACCATCAGTGCCAAAATACTTTCTTTCCATAACGCTTCTCAATTGTGTACTTCGCCGCTTTTCTGTTCTGTCGGAAAACCACAACAGGACCCTGCGGCTTAAGGTCTCTGTAAGACATCACTCATCAAATTTCGCTGCAAACCAATTGCTGCATGCGCAACACATCCAAGGTTTCCGCAACATCGTGGACACGTAAAATTCTTGCGCCCTTTTGCGCAGCCAACATGGCCAGGGCCAGGCTACCGGGGAGTCGGCCATCTACATCTCGATCGAGTAAGCGACCAATCATCGATTTCCGCGACAAGCCCGCCAGTATGGGCATATCCGCCGGCGCCAGCTGCGACAAATTACGCAACAACGCCAAATTGTGCTCATCGGTTTTGCCAAAGCCAAAACCCGGGTCGAGAATGAGCCGGTCCCGTGTCACCCCCAGCTCGATACAGAGATCGACCCGTTTCTGCAGATACCTGGCGACATCCTCTACAACATCAGTGTAAGACGGATCATCCTGCATAGTGCCGGGCTGACCCTGCATATGCATCAGGCAGATTGCCAAACCACTCTCTGCGGCTGCTTCCAGTGCTCCTGGGCGCTCCAGGGCACGAACATCATTGATCAGTCCCGCCCCTACCGCAGCTGACTCACGCATCACTGCCGGGGTACTGGTATCGACAGAGATGATCGCGTCAAAGTTCGCTTTGATCGCCTCCACCACCGGCACTACCCGATCCAGCTCCTGCTGTTCGGTGACCGGCGATGCGCCAGGGCGTGTCGATTCTCCGCCAATATCCAGGATTGTCGCTCCCTCAGAGAGCATCTGTTCTGCTCTCTGCAGAGCCAGGGTCAAGTCCAGGCTACCGGAGGCATAGCAATTGCCACCGTCGGAAAAGGAGTCCGGCGTTGTATTCAGAACCCCCATAACCACCGGTTGGGAGAGGTCTAGGGTGTGGTTACCACAGATAATTTTCATTGGCTGAAATAAAAAATGCCGGATTGGAACAGGCTATTGCCCTATCCCCAACCCGGCATTTGGTTTTGTCCAGTTAGTCGCTTCGGAGAATCAGTGGCCGTTTAATGGGCCGCCGACGGTATTGCTCTTATCCGCCTCAGTTGAGGCCTCTGTGGTTTCAGTATCCTGGGTCGGGCTGTTTCCACCAGAGCCGAAGTTATTGTCTTCCCAATCCCTCGGTGCGCGAACTTTGCGGCGAGCCATAAGATCGTCCACCTGCTCCGCATCCAGGGTTTCGTATTCCATCAGCGCATCTTTCATCGCTTCAAGAATATCTCGGTTATCTTCCAACAGCTTTTGTGCTCGCTCGTAGCAGACATCGATAATACGGCGCACTTCTACATCAATTTCATTGGAAGTCTTGCCGGAAACCGGATTGCCCTGACCGGGCTGGCCACTTTCATCTTCGCCGTAATGCAATGGGCCGAGCTTTTCGGACAAGCCCCACTTGGTCACCATACTACGCGCCAAGTCAGTGGCCCGTTCGATGTCGTTGGAAGCGCCGGTAGTAACACCGTCGATCCCCAGGGTCATTTCCTCGGCAATACGGCCGCCAAACAGGGAGCACAGTTGCGATTCAATCGCGCGCTTGGACAGGCTGTACTTGTCTTCCTCAGGCAGGAACTGGGTGACACCCAGGGCGCGGCCACGGGGAATAATAGTTACTTTGTGTACCGGGTCATGCTCGGGTACCAGTCGACCAATAATGGCGTGACCGGCCTCGTGGTAAGCGGTATTCACCTTTTCCTTTTCATTCATCACCATGGACTTGCGCTCGGCACCCATCATGATCTTGTCACGGGCGCGCTCAAACTCTTCCATGGTTACCGTGCGTCTATTGGCCCGCGCAGCAAACAGCGCAGCTTCATTGACCAAATTGGCCAGATCGGCACCGGAGAAACCAGGGGTTCCACGGGCAATCGTCTGTGGGTTCACCTTGTCATCCATAGGCACCTTGCGCATATGAACTTTGAGAATCTGTTCGCGGCCGCGAATATCTGGCAGCCCGACAAACACCTGGCGGTCAAAGCGACCTGGGCGCAGCAGGGCGTGGTCCAGTACATCCGGGCGGTTGGTCGCTGCAATAACGATCACACCCTCATTACCTTCGAAACCATCCATCTCAACCAGCAACTGGTTCAGGGTCTGCTCGCGCTCATCGTGACCGCCGCCAACGCCGGCTCCACGGTGACGGCCAACAGCGTCAATCTCGTCGATAAAGATGATGCAGGGAGCCTGCTTCTTGGCTTGGTCAAACATATCCCGCACCCGGGAAGCGCCCACACCAACAAACATCTCAACAAAGTCAGAACCGGAGATGGAGAAGAAAGGTACTTTTGCTTCTCCGGCAATTGCTTTGGCAAGCAGGGTCTTACCGGTACCGGGAGGGCCACACATCAGTACGCCACGGGGGATATTGCCACCCAGTCGCTGGAACTTGGTGGGATCGCGCAGGAACTCGACCAGCTCCTGTACCTCTTCCTTAGCTTCATCTACTCCGGCAACATCGGAAAAAGTTGTCTTGATCTGGTCTTCGCCCAGCAGGCGCGCCTTGCTCTTACCAAATGCCATAGGACCTGAGCGACCGCCGGCTCCGCCCTGCATTTGGCGCATAAAGAACATAAATACAGCGATAATAATCAGGATCGGGAAGCTGGCTACCAGAAGCTGCTGCCAGATACTCGGTGACTCAGGCTCGCGACCAACGAATTGCACATTGCTGCGAACCAGCTCATTGGTGAGTTCATCGTCGATAATCTGTGGCTGGATAGTCTTGAAGCGGCTGCCATCGGCTTTTTCGCCGGTGATTACCAGACCGTCTACGATCACGTTCTTAACTTGGCCCGACTGCACATCCTGAACAAAGTCGGAGTAACTGAGAGCCTCATCCCGTGACTGTGGTTTAAAGTTTTGAAAAACCATCAGCAGTACCGCTGCGATGATCAACCACAGTACTAGGTTCTTTGCCATATCATTCAAAGGGATAGCCCTCTCGCTTTCGCAATCAAAATCCGTTCATTCCGGCAACGCCGGCCACATCAATACCGGATAAAACCAGTATAGGTGCGGGGGGTCAACAGCCTTCGCCCCCGATACAGGTATCGCTTATACCATATGGGGAGTCAGACTAGAAATACGCCGATGTTCTCAGTCGCTCTCAACCCTTAAATCCTCGCGCCACCACGTATACTTCACGTGAACGGGGGCGGGAGGCGCCAGGTTTACGAGTTACGACACTGTTGTAGCTCCCACGCAAGTCGCGGATCAACTCGTCGAAACCCTCTCCCTGGAATACCTTTGCAACAAATGCACCACCGGGCTTAAGCACCTGCCGGGCCATATCGACCGCCAGTTCCACCAAATACATGGAGGCGGGCTGATCAACATCGCGTATCCCACTCATATTGGGGGCCATATCGGAAATCACAAGGTCTGCCAGTTCATCGCCCATGCGCTGTAACAGTTCACTGAGCACCGACTCCTCGGTAAAGTCCCCCTGGACAAAGTCCACACCGGCCAGCGGGTCCATCGGCAATATATCTGACGCCAAAACCTTACCTTTGTGCCCTACCAACTCCATCGCTACCTGGGACCAGCCCCCTGGAGCCGCACCCAGGTCGACAACAGTCATTCCCGGCTTGAATAAGCGGTCCTTATTTTGTAGCTCCTGCAGCTTGTAGCTGGCACGGGAGCGATAGCCCTCTTTTTGGGACTGTTTGACGTAATGGTCATTAAAATGTTCACGCAGCCAACGGTGGCTGCTCTTAGATCGGCCCATCGGGTACAATGCCTACAATCACTACAGCTTAATTATAAGAGCGGCCACTGGCCGCGATCGGGTCCGCCGAACAAACGCTGGCGACGATCGCGATCTGTGGCCGCTCCCACATCGAATTCCACAAAGTGGTAATGGAGTATTGTATGCCTTTAACCGCCGACCGCAAAAAAGCTCTTCGCTCTCTAGGTCACAACCTGAAACCTGTCGTGACCGTAGCCGGCAACGGGCTGAGCGAGGGGGTGATGGAAGAACTGAACCGTGCACTCGAAGACCACGAGCTGATCAAGGTCAAACTGATGATCGCCGACCGGGAAGTACGCCACCAAATCGTTGGTGAGCTTTGCGAAAAATCCTCATCCGAGCTGATACAGGAAATCGGCAAGATTGCCCTGATTTTCCGTGCAGCGCAAAAACCGGATATTCGCAAGTCCAACCTGCTGCGTTAAACAAAAAGGGGAGCTAATGCTCCCCTTTCTTTTCTCAACCAGTGGAAACTGGCTTACACATCACAGGCAACTCCCAGGATTCTCCATTGGACAATCGCCTCAACCAGCATTTCTCACCATTGCCGACTAATTGAAACTTGATCGGCCGCCCCATATCCCGGCCAATCAGAGCCATCTTTTTGGGATCATTCTCAATCACCAAAATAGTATCGTCCACAAACACCCTCGGGCCCAGGGTCACATTAACCCCGCCCAGCGCTTGCGAAACTGCCACCTGCAGCTTGTCCTGAATCTCCGGGCTCGTTTCCAGTAACAGTGCCGGTTGTGCAGTTTCAATATTTTGCTGGGAGGAGCAGCCAAGACACATCAATGCAAAACCACAAAGTTTAGCCAAAGCTGCCTTTTTCATTTTATTTCACCATTATGCGGTTACTGCGAGAGACTTCCTTGGTCACTCGTGCATTGAAAGCGGGGGCACCCTCGCTTTCACCGGAAATGGAGAATGCGCTAACCGCAATATCTCCACATTCGCCAGTCTCAATGTAATTCAACGCAGTGGCAAATCGCGCTTCATCAGCATCACCCAAGAGATTGTCAAAGTCATCCCCAATCACACACCCGGGCAAATCTGCATCAGTTCCATAATTACCATTGGGTACAAAGCCATCGGAGTAATCGCCAAAGCCTTTTGCATTCACACCGGAGAACTGAATAGTGAAATAAGTGGTGCCACAGTTATCCAGGGGATAAAAACCGTAAGGCTTACCGCAAGTAGTCTCACCGATCTGAATAACTTCTACATCAATTCCGCGCAAGCCATTGATAATTGCCTCACTGGCTGAGCAGGTATTTTCACTGGTTAAGACAAACAGTCGCGACAGATTTAAAGTCGGCAATTCTTCCCCGTATAAAGACTCATCAACAAAGCCCAGACCGGTCGAGTAGAATGGAGTCCCATCCAATGGCGCTCCGGTAATTGGGTTAGTTTCCGGATGCTGGTCGTTAAACTGGGCAATTTCAAATACCTGCCCCGCAGTATTATCACCTGCGATCATATAAGCTAACTCTGCAGCGATATCGAGGTAACCACCACCGTTATAACGAAGGTCTAGTACTAAATCGTCAACAGACTCAGACTCAAGCTCGCTGACAGCATCAATCAATTCCGCTTCGGCTGTCGCAATATGATCATTGAATAACATATATCCGACTTTGCGGCCCGAATTTGTGTCCACCGTTTTAACATATTGAACAGGATCTGATTGCACTGGTGATGCGACCAAAGTGACAGTCTCAATCGTTGAAGAACCCAAAGGTCTTATTTCAAATACATGGGACTCACCATCGTTTTCCGGCCACATACCGTAATTTAAGGTATCGACATCATCACCATAAGCCAGGTCAACGCCGTCCACACTGATAACTTCTGCACCGCGGGTGATAATATCCGGCAGATTACCACCGTTTTCTTCGTCCAGGTAAGCGACTACCGCTTTACGTGGCGGTGTACTGGAGAGTAAAGCCCACTGAATACCATAGCCAACGTAAACCCCAGACTCCGTTTGTGAATACCACTCATCTGACGGAACCGTATAATGAAAACGATCTTTTTCTCGGCCGGAAGGGGTTAAGGCGAAAGTTTTTAGCTCATCGAAATAAGCTAAAGAATCATCGAAGCTCGCTGGGTCCTGGTCTTCAATCTCGTCGTACCATAGGTAGAGCTCATTACTCATTGAGCGCAGCCAGTTATTCTCATCCTCGCGGGTGCCCGCTACATCAGCGTAAGCTGAACCCGTTGCTGGGTCTGTGCCACTGCGAGGGGAAACACACTGATTTGCAAAGGATGAAGACGGCAGAAAGTTATCTTCTTCCCAGGTGCCGCCAACGACAGTTGGCGAGCCTGACACACCCCCATTCTCGGAGTCGGAACTACCACCGCCTCCACCACAGGCTGCCAACCCCAAAGCCCCCAGAGTAACAAGCCCTGTTAAAGCTAGCTTATGTAGACGGATTTCCATCCCCAAACTCCTTATTAACCCTTCAACTCGTAAAGATACGTAAAGAGCCGGAGCCTATCATTATTTCTCGGAGGCTTCGATAACCAAATTTTTCATCAAAAAGAAATTACCAGCCCTAAACACAGAAAAGCCTGGAGAGACACTTTCTATTTTGTGCCCCTACAAGCCTTTCAGTGCAATATAGGTTTTTTATCCTTTACAATTTGGCTAGTAATTAATTGCCGACTTTACCCAAAACCCCCTGCAAACTATCTTTTGCATCACCGAACAGCATGCGTGAGTTTTCTTTGTAAAACAGTGGGTTAGCAACTCCCGCATACCCGGAAGCCATAGAGCGCTTAAGGATAACAACCTTACCGGCCTTCCAAACTTCCAATACCGGCATACCTGCGATTGGCGAGCCCGGTTTTTCCACTGCATCCGGGTTTACCGTGTCGTTAGCACCGATCACCAAAACCAAATCTGTAGCGGGAAAGTCTGGATTAATCTCATCCATTTCCAGAACGATATCGTAGGGCACATTAGCCTCGGCCAAGAGCACATTCATATGTCCGGGAAGACGTCCAGCTACCGGGTGAATACCAAAGCGCACTGTTTTGCCCGCTTTTCTCAAACGATCAGTCAAGTCACTAACCGCCTGCTGGGCATGGGCAACCGCCATTCCGAATCCGGGAACAATAATGATACTGTCCGCCGTATCCAGTTCATCCGCAAGCTCCTGTTGATCAATGGCAATGACTTCACCATCGACTTCCTCATCGGACACTTCACCACCATCAGAGCCAAATCCACCGAGAATAACGCTGATAAAAGAGCGGTTCATTCCCCGGCACATGATGTAACTCAGGATGGCACCGGAAGAACCCACCAGGGCGCCCACTACAATTAACAGGTCATTGCCCAGCATAAATCCGGTAGCGGCAGCGGCCCAACCGGAGTAGCTGTTCAGCATGGATATAACCACCGGCATATCAGCGCCGCCAATAGCCGCCACAAGGTGAATACCTAACAGCAATGCAATTGAGGTCATTAACAGCAAGTTAATAACCGTACCCGCATGCACATCTGCCGGTACAAACAACACACCCAGAACAATACAGACCAAAATGGCAATCAAGTTAAGCCAGTGCCGGGCCGGTAGCATTAATGGTTTCCCGGAAACCAATCCCTGCAACTTACAAAAAGCAACCAAAGAACCGGTCAGGGTAATTGCCCCAATAAATACACCCAGGTATATCTCAGTGCTGTGGACAACATGAGCAGCTCCGTGTAACTCCACAACTGGATCGAGGAAACCGCCCCAACCAATTAATACCGCAGCCAAGCCGACGAAGCTGTGTAGCAAAGCAACCATTTGTGGCATTTGAGTCATAGCTACACGCTTGGCCAGTGCCAAACCAATCACCGCGCCGACGATCATGGCGATGGCGACCATCCAGTAAGCCCCGGCGGCCACTCCAGCAATAGTGGCGATAATGGCAACTGCCATTCCCACCATGCCGTAAATATTTCCCCTGCGCGCAGTTTCGTGACTGGATAAACCTCCCAGACTCAAGATAAACATCACTGCCGAGAAGAGATAAGCCATTGCAATCATACCGTTCATCACTCTCTCCTCCCCTTACCGGCGAAACATTTTCAACATACGGTAGGTCACAAAGAAACCACCGAATATATTAATACTGGCCACCAACACGCCGATGAAAGCAAGCAGGCTCACCAAACCCGAATTGGCAATCCCAAGCTGCACTAACGCACCAACAACCACTATGCCGGAAATTGCATTAGTAACACTCATTAGCGGAGTGTGTAGCGCATGAGTAACATTCCAAATCACTTGCCAGCCAACAAATATTGCCAGAACAAATACGGTAAAGTGCGAGACGAAATCAGGAGGTGCCACGCGCCCCAACCACAGCAATAAGATTGCCGCGATCGCCCAAAATGCAAAAATAGATACGGGAGATTTTCGTTTCTCAGCTTTCTCCTCAACAATTTTCACTTCTTCAGTAGCTTTCACCGATGGCTTGGGCTGAGCCGAAATTTTTGGTGCGGGTGGAGGCCAGGTAATCTCACCGGATTTAACCACTGTGGCACCACGAATCACTTCATCTTCAAAATTGAGATTAACCTCACCATCTTTCTCTGGAGTTAGCTCCCCAAGCAGGTGAGCGAGATTGGTTGAATACAGGCGCGAGGATTGTGCCGCTGCTCGACTGGGCAGATTGGTATAACCAAGAATAGTGACGCCGTTCTGCTCCACTTTTTCATGAGCCACCGTATAGTCACAGTTACCGCCCATTTCTGCTGCTAAATCCACGACGACAGAACCTTTAGACATACTGTCGACCATATCTGCAAGCCATAATTTCGGAGCGGGTTTCCCCGGAATTAAGGCAGTGGTAATCACAATATCCACTTCTTTGGCCTGCTCGCGGAACAGTGCCATTTCAGCATCAATAAATTCCTTCGACATCACCTTGGCGTAACCACCGGAGCCCGAGCCTTCCTCCTCAATTTCTACGGTGAGGAATTCAGCCCCCATGGACTCCACTTGCTCACGTACTTCAGCGCGGGTATCGAAGGCCCGCACTATAGCTCCCATGCTTTTTGCCGTACCTATTGCAGAGAGCCCCGCTACACCAGCACCAATAACAAGTACTTTTGCCGGGGGAATTTTTCCTGCTGCCGTGATCTGCCCTGTAAAGAAGCGACCGAAATTGTGGGCAGCCTCCACAACCGCACGATAGCCGGCAATATTTGCCATGGAGCTGAGCGCATCCATTTTTTGCGCGCGGGAAATTCTTGGAATCGACTCGACCGCTAGCGCATTGATATCGCGCTCGGCAAGCTTCTGTAGGAACTCGGCATTTTGTGCCGGCTTCAGAAAGGCGATCAGCGTAGCCCCTTTGGGAATCAGGGCCAACTCTTGATCAGTTGGTGCTTGTACTTTTAATACTATGCCCGCATCAGCCAGGCACTGTTGCATATCCTCACGGATTTCTGCACCGGCTTCAGCATAAGCTTCATCAGTAAAACTGGCCCTGTTACCAGCCCCCTTCTCCACCGCTACGGAAAAACCCAAATCGCGTAATCGTCTTACGCTATCGGGAGTCGCTGCAACACGTGCTTCTCCCTCTGCGGTCTCTCTAGGTATGGCTATAATCACCGCCGTGCCCCTCTTAGTTGATTTTATGAACTTACAGCTACATCTACCTCAAAAAGTATTGGATTGCCCAATTTATAAACAGATCGAGTGTAAACGTCGTCAAAGGGGATGAAAAGGGGGATAACCTGATAGCCGTAATTGGTGAAATTAATAAGACTATATATCCTGAATTGGCTATATAGACCTGAGAGAAATAAGCAAAAATTAGTCTCGCTCGAAACCTTTTCCCTGAAGTTAAATTGCTATTTGTTTATCCAAAATATAAGGGATTTTCCTTTTTGAATGGCCTCACCGATCAATTCACTATGAATTTTCAATCCAAAAGAATCCCCACGGTAGAGCAAGCACCTGCAAATAAACAGAAACTACAAAAATTTAGGGGTAACTGACTATTTTTAATAACCAAAAATAGATCACCAAATACATCATGTTAGTTAAATATTATCGACGAATACGGATGCCACATTACGTTTATAACAAAAAATAACGCGCCATGTGACAGTCTATTCACGCAAACCACAAATGTGCAGATGATTTTGCTTCCATAGTACCAAGTCACACTTTTCTGCCTGAAAAATATGTACTAGCCCCCTACTTGTGCAAAAAAAACAATATCCGCAGAATGTCGCACCAGGAAAAAGCAGTAACATCAGATTTATCTCATGGAATTAGAGACATACATCCACTCCCCCACCTCTGCGTATTTGGCACAACTATTGATTAAAAGTTGGTAAAGCCCAATAAAAATTATTAGATGAGTGCCGCAGTAAATTGTGACTAATCCAAGCCCTGGAATCATGCTGGTCGATGACAATCCCGAGCGCGCCCACTTGGTTTGTGAGCGATTACGTGCTGCTGGCTACAGCATTCTCGCCCAGATCAACAGTGCCGAAGGCCTCCTCTTCCAGGTGGAAAAATACCGTCCGGATATTGTGTTGATAGATATCGAATCCCCGGACAGGGATATCCTGGAAAGCCTGGCCATAGTTAATCGTGAGGCGCCGACTCCGGTGGCCATGTTTTCAAGTAGCGGCAACGCAGACTTCATTAGCCGCGCGGTCGACTCCGGGGTAAGCGCCTATATGGCCGAGGGAATGACTCCTGAGCGCGTGGCACCAGCGATAGAAATCGCTATGGCACAATTTAAACATTTCCAGCAATTGCGTCAGTCTCTCGAGCGCACCCAGCAGCAACTCACAGAGCGAAAAGCGATCGAGCGGGCCAAAGGGCTATTAATGGCCAAGAAGAACCTCAGTGAAGAGGATGCCCATAAGACCTTGCGCAATCTCGCGATGAACAGCAACTCAACCATCCATACAGTTGCCGAGCAAGTTATCCAATATTTTCAGAAAGAGCATTAGAGTACCGATGTCAGCCCTTCTGTGCCCGGAAAAAAAGACCATCAAACTGCTTTACCTGCGCCTGACCGACAGCGCACCGCTGATTGTCGCCAAGGAACTAGGCTACTTCCAAGAACATGGATTAAAAGTACAGCTGCAAAAAGAAACAAGCTGGGCCACCCTGCGAGACAAGTTAATTGCGCGCAAGGCAGATGCTGCAGCAATGCTCGCTCCTATGCCCCTGACACTGGAACAAGCTTTACCCAATTGCCACGAACGCTTGTTAAGTGGGTTAATTCTCAGCTGCAACGGTAACGCTATTACCCTTTCCGCAGAATTATTCGAACGCCTGCAAAATTACTGTGAAGGTGACTCTCAAAGTGATATCGCCTTGGCACTTAAGCGCTATCTGCATGGCAATAAACACCCTCCTACTGTCAGACTCGCCACAGTTTATCCATTTTCAAGCCATAGCTTGCAATTAAGGTACTGGTTGCGCTCCGTCGATATCGACCCGGACCGGGATATAAAACTGGTGGTATTACCGCCTGAACAAATGCTGGAAAACCTCCACAGTGGCGTTATCGATGGCTATTGTGTAGGCGAACCCTGGAACTCCCTGGCCGCCCACAAAGGGTCCGGAGTGGTCATTGCAGCCTGTAATACACTGCTGCCAGCTATGCCGGAAAAAGTGCTGACAGTCACTGAAAGCTGGCATCAAGCCAACCCTGCAACCCACCTGGCCCTAAGGGCCGCTCTTCTCAAAGCCTGTACCTGGCTTGCCGCACGCGCAAACAGAGCCGAAGCTGCCAAGCTCTTGTCCCTGGGGCAATACCTCAACCTGCCTGAGGAGCTGATTCAACGCTCTCTCAATGACCAGATTCTCTACCATCGGGACCGGGAAATCCTCGCCAATCCCGGCTGGCACCTCTTTGCCCATATTGATAACGACTGTGGGCGTCCAACTCAGGAAAAAGCACGGCAGCTACTGGAGATGTATTCAGATCTGGGGAGCTCGACACTTCGTGCAGCAGAAGCCTATCGTCCAGACCTCTACCGGCAAACGGTGGATTTCCTGCTCGCAAAAAAATAGTGGCACATTAATTGAATGGAAATAATTCGATGATGCAATTGCCTTCCCTCAGGCGCATCAGCGCGGTGAAGCGGTTGTTCGCCGAATATAACGGGCAACGAAGTCCATCGTCTGCAGTCAAGCGGCTGCAGCTTTGGGCTTTTTTTGTGCCTGCGGAATTAGCAAACAAAGGAAATGCGCATGTCCAGTGACTCACTCAATCTATTCTCGTTCCGCGGGAAGATAAAAGTGCTCCACCTAACCTGGGTGGCCTTCTTTATCACTTTCTTTGCCTGGTTTAACCACGCACCATTGCTAATGGCAATTGCGAAAAGCCTTTCATTGACTCCGGACCAGGTCAAAACCCTACTTATTTTAAACGTGGCCCTGACAATTCCCGCGCGCATTGTAATCGGGATGCTCACTGATAAATATGGCCCCAGACTCACCTATTCGCTATTACTGGCAATCGGCAGTGTGCCTTGCTTTATTTTTGCCCTGGCAGACAATTTTGTGCAGGCAGCCATTGGCCGATTCCTTTTGGGCTTTATTGGTGCAGGTTTTGTTGTAGGTATCCGAATGGTGTCCGAGTGGTTCCCGGCTCGACAGCTGGGTACCGCGGAAGGTATTTACGGGGGATGGGGAAATTTTGGCTCAGCTGCAGCAGCCATGTCCCTGCCCACTATCGCCCTGTTTTTTGGCGGTGACGACGGCTGGCGTTATGCCATTGGCCTCACCGGCGCAATCGCACTGGTTTACAGCGTAATTTATTACTTCTCTGTGACTGATACGCCCAAGGGGTCAACCTATTTCAAGCCAAAAAAAATTGGTGCTATGGAAGTCACCAGTCCCGGGGATTTTATCCTGCTTCTGGTGATGAAAGTGCCCATGTATGCGGCACTGGCTCTGCTAACCTGGAAATTATCTAGCGGCGTTGCATTAATATCCAACCTTACTGCCAACCTGATCTATGCAGGCCTGGTACTACTGTACCTTCTGGACGCGTATAAAACCTACAGTATTAACCGTGAAGTACTCAGCAACCCACCAGCACCGGTACACCGCTATAAGTTTAAGCAAGTAGCAGTTTTGAATCTGCTCTACTTCGCGACTTTCGGTTCCGAATTGGCTGTGGTTTCCATGCTGCCCCTGTTCTTCTCCGAGACCTTTACACTGGACCCGGTAAAAGCTGGCTTGCTGGCCTCCGCCTATGCCTTTATGAACCTCATGTCACGCCCTGCCGGCGGATTGATTAGCGACCGCTGGGGCCGCAAACCTACCCTGCTGATCCTCACCGCTGGCCTGGCTCTGGGTTACTTCACTATGAGCATGATCGATGCCGAATGGCCCCTGTACCTGGCGGTCGCCGCTGCCATGGCCTGCTCCTTCTTTGTGCAAGCTGGTGAAGGCGCTGTATTCGCAGTGGTGCCCTTAATCAAACGCCGCCTAACCGGGCAGATTGCCGGCATGACTGGCGCCTACGGCAATGTCGGAGCCGTTTTCTATCTCACCGTTCTCAGCATGGTGTCTTACCAGGCCTTTTTCCTGGTAATCTGCGCTACCGCATTGCTCGGCTTTGCCGCCCTGCTTCTACTGGAAGAACCGGAGGGACAAATGGCAGAAGTACACCCCGATGGCAGCGTATCCATGATCGATGTTGCCTAATAACGATCTACCCACTGCAGCGAGCACAATAGAATCCGGGCTCGCTGCTAGTGACAGTTCGCAGGACAATAAAGAAGATGCCCTGCAACTGTTCACTGCCTCCTGCGCCGGACTTCGCCAACACAATGACGACGCCTGCGCAGTGCGGCTTCCCGAAGGCGCTGAATTACAGCGCCACGGCAGCCTTGCGGCAGTAGCCGACGGTGTTGCCAATGCAGAAGCCGGCGGTGAAGCAGCCCGCGCTGCCATCAATGGATTCTTTTCCGATTATTACAGCACCCCGCAAACCTGGTCGACAAAGCACGCTGTTGCGCGGGTTTTGCACTCGCTCAATAGCTGGCTATTTCGACAGAGTGGCGGCAGTGCCGAAATTAAACGGGGTTGGCTGACCACTTTTTCTGCCGTTATTTTCAAAGGCACCAGCGCACATCTGGTTCACATCGGCGACTCCCGGATCTACCGACTCCGCGACAGGAAATTAGAGTGCTTGAGTAGCGATCACAGCCACAGCCTCGGACCTGGACGCACCTTTTTGAGCCGCGCCCTGGGAATGGATGCTCATATTGAAGTGGACTACCGCTGTGAGGAATTGCAACCCGGGGATATTTTCCTGCTGAGTAGCGATGGGATTCACGATTTTCTGCCTGAGACAGAGTTAATTGAGCTATTGCTTAATTTTTCCAGTTCAACCCCACAAGGGCTTATTGATGCTGCTCTGACAGCGGGCTCCACCGATAACCTGACTGCTGTCACTTGCCGGATAAATTATGTAGGGCTGCCCCAATGCGATGAATTGGCTATGCGCAATCGCGAACTCCCGTTCGCACCTGACCTGCGCCCAGGCCAAAAGCTCGACAATTTCCTTGTTTTACAGGAATTACATGCCAGCAGCCGCAGCCATCTCTATCTGGCCCGAGACCTCAATACCGAAGTATTGCGGGTGATAAAAACTCCCTCAGTTAATTTCTGTGATGACCCCCACTACATCGAGCGATTTATTGCTGAGGAATGGACCGGGCGACGAATCTCCCACCCAGGAATTATTAAAGTTTTTGCTCCGACTTCTGAAAGGCACTGTCTCTATCATATTCTCGAATATATCGAAGGACAGACTTTGCGTCAGTGGATGCAATTACATCCACAACCTCAAATTCCCCAAGTGCGGGAGCTAATGGCACAACTGGTTAGTGCGTTGCGAAGTTTACAGCGGTTGGAGATCGTTCACGGCGATCTCAAGCCAGAGAATATTATGATGCGCAACGACGGGCGCCTGGCAATCATTGATCTCGGTGGTGCCGATGGCCCAGGGCTCAGAGAGCAATTACATCTATCTGGTGAAACAGCACCCGGCAGTAAGAATTATACAGCTCCGGAATTCTTTTTTGGGGATAGCGCCAGCCATCGATCAGACATCTTTTCCCTGGGAATCATTGCTTATGAATTACTCACGGGCAAATATCCCTATCCCGAGCGCTTTGGTAGCTACCACTACCGTTTAAAGAACTATAACCAAATGCGCTTTACTCGCGCATCCGCACACCGCAAAGATATTCCCTACTGGATTGATAGCGCTCTACAAAAGGCTTGTGCTCCTGATCCTAAAAAGCGCTACAACGCATTGTCAGAATTTATCCAGGATCTGCAATCTCCCAGCCCAGATTTTAAAGCCCCCCAAAGCCGTCCCCTGCTAGAAAGAAATCCGGTTCTTGTCTGGCAGCTACTAACTTTAATTCTACTGCTCTCTCATCTGCTCTACTTCTTTTGGCGCTAATACATAAGATTTGAATAAGCACATTTACAGCGCAGAAAATTAATTAAATGCACCACTTTGTCGCAAAAATTGTGGACAATCAGGCCAAACCCCCTTTATTACTAAAAATAAAATTGGCATAGAGATTGAATGTATTTAATTACCAACAAATTATTCCCCCATTACGAGGCAACGGCGCCTGTACTCTTCGGCAGAAGAGGAGACGCCCTTGCCATTTCAGACGGGCTCTCTTCCTGCCGAATAAAACGAATTGAGACGGCAGGATTGTAAATGAAGGCAAATGTTAAACCTCAAAAGCTGATTGTGATTGGCAACGGTATGGTCGGGCACCATTTCCTGGAACAGCTCGCCAACCATCAATACGCCAACCAGTTTGATATCACCATATTCTGTGCAGAGCCCCGTCCCGCTTATGACCGGGTCCACCTTTCCGAATACTTTGCCGGACGCACAGCTGAAGACCTGTCCATGGGAAACTTGGAGCAGTATCAGCAGTGGGGTTTTAATATCCTGCTCAATGACAAGGTGGTGCAAATTGATCGGGACAATAAAACAATTACTGCGGCAAGTGGAGCCAGCCACTCTTACGACCAATTAATACTTGCCACCGGCTCCTACCCTTTTGTTCCGCCAATACCCGGCCATCAACACCAGCGCTGCTTTGTATATCGAACCCTGGAAGATCTCGATTCCATTCGCTCGATTGCCGCCAGTGCAAAAAGTGGTGTAGTTGTCGGCGGTGGCCTACTGGGCCTGGAAGCTGCCAATGCCCTGAAAGCCCTGGGACTTGAAGCCCACGTTGTCGAGTTCGCCCCAGGCCTTATGGCCACTCAGTTGGATGAAGGTGGTTCAGCCCTATTAAGAACAAAAATTGAAGCACTCGGGGTTCAGGTACACACCAGTACCGCCACGGAATTGATTGAAGAAGTAGACGGCCGCCTGCGTATGCAGTTCAAGGGAGATAAAGAACTGCTTACCGATATGATTGTTTTCTCCGCAGGCATTCGCCCCCAGGATGAACTGGCAAAATCCAGCGGGCTGGAAGTTGGCGAACGCGGCGGGATCGTAATTGACAGCAACTGCCGTACTTCAGACCCGAATATTTTCGCTATCGGCGAATGCGCGCTTTACGATCAGAAAATTTTTGGCCTGGTCGCTCCCGGTTACAGCATGGCGCGTACTGCTGTCGCTCAACTGACCGGTGGAGAGGAAAGTTTTAACGGTGCTGACATGAGCACCAAGCTGAAACTCCTGGGCGTACAGGTCGGTTCTATTGGCGATGCCCATGGTCGCACCAACGGCGCTGCCGCTATTACTTTTGTAGACGAGCAGAGCGGTGTTTACAAACGTATGATCACCGATAGCGAGGGAAAAAAGCTCCTGGGCGCGGTAATGGTAGGAGATACGGATGACTACGATACCCTGCTGCAATATCACCTCAACGATATTGATCTGCCCGAACACCCGGAACAATTAATTTTACCGGCAACCGATGGCGCAGCTCCCGGGCTGGGTGCTGCTGCACTCCCCGCTTCGGCTACCGTATGTTCCTGCCACAATGTAAGTAAAGGCCAGATTATCGACGCCGTTGCCGGTGGCTGCCACTCACTGGCTGATGTTAAGGATGTAACAAAAGCATCTACAGGTTGCGGTGGTTGTGCTGGGCTACTGAAAAATATTGTCGATGAAGAGCTAGCGGCGCTCGGCATGGAAGTGAACAATCACTTATGCGTGCACTTCCCCTTCTCCCGCCAGGAGTTATTCCACATTATCCAGGTGGAAGAAATAAAAACCTTTAGTGAATTATTAAGCAAACACGGTTCAGGGCGCGGCTGTGAAATTTGTAAACCTGCAGCCGCATCCATATTTGCCTCCCTGTGGAATGAACATATTCTGGAGCAGACTCACGTCGGCTTACAGGACACCAACGATACTTTCATGGCGAATATGCAGAAAAACGGCAGCTATTCTGTAGTCCCGCGTATTCCCGGCGGCGAGATCACACCGGAAAAATTAATAGTGATCGGCGAAGTGGCCAAACGCTACAACCTCTATACCAAAATTACCGGTGGCCAGCGTATCGACTTGTTTGGCGCGCGCCTGGAGCAGCTACCGGAAATTTGGCGAGAACTGATTGATGCCGGATTTGAAACCGGCCATGCCTACGGCAAATCCCTGCGCACGGTTAAGTCTTGTGTTGGTAGCACCTGGTGTCGCTTTGGGGTTCAGGACAGCGTTTCAATGGCCCTTCAAGTAGAAAATCGTTACAAGGGACTGCGTTCTCCACACAAAATAAAAATGGCTGTTTCCGGCTGTACCCGTGAATGCGCTGAGGCTCAAAGCAAAGATGTCGGGGTTATTGCCACTGAAAAAGGTTGGAATCTATTTGTTTGTGGCAACGGTGGCATGCGCCCCCGCCATGCAGATTTGTTCGCCACCGACCTGGATGACGAAACTCTTATCCGCTATATCGACCGTTTCCTGATGTTCTATGTGCGCACCGCCGATAAATTACAACGCACATCTGTGTGGCTGGAAAATCTTGACGGCGGCCTGGATTACCTGCGCGAAGTCATTATCGATGACAAGCTGGGGATTTGTGCCGAGCTGGAAGTCCAGATGGCCCGAGTAGTAGACACCTACCAGTGCGAATGGAAAACAGCCATTAACGATCCGGAAAAACTCAAGCGCTTCCGTCAATTCGTCAATAGCAACGAAACCGATGAAAAGATTGTTTTCGTTAAGGAGCGTGGACAACCGCGTCCGGCAACCACTGACGAGCTAGTGGAAACAGCCGAATCCGCCTAAAGCTTCTCCCGGCGGCGCAAGCCGCCAGTTATACCTTTATTAATAAATTGCTTTTGAATCCTTTCCATCCATTGTGAGGAAATTATTATGAGCCTGGCTGCCCTGCAAGAAACTCCCTCAAATTCAGTTGCCATAACCCACCCCCAATGGTCTCCAATCTGTCAGCGATCAGATTTGGTCACCAACTCTGGGGTATGTGCGCTTTGGGGCGATACCTCCGTATACCCAACGAAGGCTTTGAATACAGTGACTAAAACTGTCTATCAAAGAAGCATCGCCCTGTTTTTTTTACCCGACCAGGAACAACAGCTTTATGCCGTTGACAACTGGGACCCAATCGCACAAGCTGGTGTGATTGCAAGAGGAATTATTGCGGAATTGGAAGGGGAATTAACCATTGCTTCCCCAATGTATAAAAACCATTTCCGCCTTAGCGATGGAGTCTGCATGGAAGACAGCGATATCAAGCTTGCCACCTACCCGCTGGCATTTAGTGGGAACACGGTTTACATCGGCAACAATAAGCTACAGTAATGGCAGTACAGGAATTTCTGAGCGCGCACCGCTCCTGCACTACCTGCCCCTATTGTGGTGTCGGTTGTGGGGTTTCGGTTAACAGGGAAGAGCGCGCAAATACTACAGCGATTACTGTTAGTGGCGATTCCCAGCACCCTTCAAATTTCGGCAAATTGTGCGTTAAAGGTTCTGCGCTCGGCGAAACGCTGGGCGAACACGGCCGTCTCCTACACCCTCGCCTGCACGGAAAAGATTGTGACTGGGATACTGCGCTCTCTTATATGGCCGATGCCTTTAAGCAGACAATTCGCGACCATGGCCCTGACTCGGTAGCTTTTTATCTGTCCGGTCAGCTTCTCACCGAAGACTACTATGTGGCCAACAAGTTAATGAAGGGATTTATTGGCTCTGCCAATATTGATACCAATTCCCGACTTTGTATGGCCTCTGCGGTGGTGGGATATAAACGCGCATTTGGTGCCGATGCGGTACCCTGTTCCTATGAGGATCTGGAACAGGCTGAACTTATCGTGCTTATCGGTTCCAATGCAGCCTGGACACATCCGATCTTATTCCAGCGAATGCAGGCAGGTGCTGCAAAGCTTGTCGTTATCGACCCCCGTGGCAGCGCTACCAGTGAAATGGCAGATCTGCACCTGGCAATTAAACCCGGCACTGATGCGGCACTATTCAATGGACTACTGCGTTTTCTCAGCCGGCACTATTATCTAGATACCGACTACATAAAAAATCATACACAGGGATTTGCCGATACCTTAGCTGCGGCTCAAGACTGGTCACCAGAATTAACTGCGGCCACCTGTGGCATATCTATCGAGAAACTATTGGAATTTTTTCAGGCATTTGCAGCAACAGAAAAGACCATTAGTTTTTATTCCATGGGAATCAATCAGTCCAGCAGCGGAACTGATAAAAACAACGCAATCATAAACTGCCATTTAGCCACCGGACGCGTGGGCAAAATTGGTGCAGGGCCATTTTCTATTACCGGCCAACCCAACGCGATGGGTGGACGCGAGGTGGGCGGACTTGCCAATACCCTCGCCGCGCATATGGAGTTTAACGAGCAGGATATTGACCGGGTATCACGATTCTGGAATTCCGATCAAATTGCTACCAAGCCGGGAATGAAGGCTGTGGATATGTTCCGCGCGGTAGAAAGCGGAAAAATTAAAGCCATTTGGATTATGGCTACTAACCCCGCCGTCAGTATGCCCGAAGCCGATAGAGTCAAAGCTGCGCTACAGAAATGCCCGCTGGTTATTGTCTCCGACTGCATAGCCAATACCGATACCGCTCGCTGCGCCGATTTGCTACTTCCCGCAACAGGCTGGGGAGAAAAAAACGGCACTGTCACCAATGCAGAACGACGTATCTCTCGGCAACGTGGATTTTTATCCCCAGCGGGAGAAGCTCGCCACGACTGGCAAGCCCTGTGCGGACTGGCTCAACATTTAGGCTATGGAGATCAGTTTAATTATTCACACCCCGCCGATATTTTTCGTGAGCACGCCCAGCTTTCCGGCTTCGAAAACCACGGCTCCAGGGCTTTCGATATCTCCGCACTCGCCAATATCAATCGCAGTGAATACGATGCACTGGCCCCGGTACACTGGCCGGTCAATCAGGAGCACCCGGCTGGGTGCAAACGCTTATTCACCAGTGGACAGTTTTTTACCCCGGACAAGCGTGCACGCTTTATCCCCATAGCGCCGCAGCCTCCGGAACAGCAGATCAGTGGCGAGTATCCTATATGGCTCAATACCGGCCGTATGCGCGACCAGTGGCATACCATGACCCGAACCGGGCGGGTAAGGAAATTACTCGATCACAGTGAACTGCCGGAAATACAAATAAACCCCAAGGATGCCGCTCGCTTCCAGGTTAACGATGGGGAATTAGTTCGGTTAAACAGCGCCTCATCTAAAATGGTCGGCCGCGCCGCCCTCAACGGAGGGCAAAAAATAGGGGAGATCTTTGCCCCTATTCACTGGAGTGAAACCTTCTCACAGGATTCCAAGCCCAGTGCCCTGGCGGACTCCAGTATTGATCCCTACTCCGGTCAACCTGAATTCAAACAGGTTCCCGTCAATGTCAGTCCCCTAGCAGCTGAATACTTTGCCACAATGATCTGTGCCGAAGAGACTGCCGATAGAGTATGGGATTGGTTACAGCAGGCCAACGACAGCAGTATCCTGCACTGGTATCGAGTCCCCTTGGAAAATGGCTTTCGCTATGAAATTGCCGCGAACCAACTTATCCATGGGCGGGAACTGGCATCCAAGATAATGGACGACCAGCCCCAATTGTTCTGGCAGGAATTGGTTACCCCTAAAAGTCAGCGCTGGATCGCCTACGACGATAACTTAAAACTACTGATTTTCTCTGGCAGAGACTGGCATCAATTACCCAGCCGACAGCACCTGGAAAATTACCTGGCCACTCCCCTGCCGGAATCACCGGGGCAACTGCTTCATCCCATAAAGCCCGGTGTGAAGATGATTTGTACCTGCCTCCAGGTTTCCCGGCCACAGATAGAGGAGGCCATCGCCCAAGGCATTAACACCGTCGAAGCACTGGGAGAAACCCTTGGCTGCGGTACCAGCTGCGGTTCCTGCAAACCAGAAATTTCCAGCATTATTCGCACAGTTAACGCCTCTGAAGACACATCCATGGAGTCAACTCCGGTAAAGCAAGATCCGGTAGAAATAAGCAGTAATGCCCGAATAAATATAGTTCAGGAATTTATTCCGCAGTAAGGTTTTAAATTCCCCCATGAATAAAAGAACCTCTGCCCGCAAGTGACCAACCTTGACGGCAGAGGCCTCTACCGAGCTATTGAGAACCTTCCGGGACAATCAACCGCTTCTGCAGCTAGCTTTTGCGTTAAATCGCGAGGATGGCAGGCAGCAAGCTGGGTATCACTATCGGCCAAATAATCAATCAGTTTCTGTATAGGACCTTCGGAGACTCCGTTTGAAGGTCTAACTGCATAGGCGGGTAAATTCGGAAGCTGCCAGTCTGGCAATAATTCTTGTACATCATCCTGTGCACTTATTAGAAATCTAGGTGGCGCCGATAGTCCCAGGCCGCAGCTCGTTAATCGATAAGCCGCTTCAACACTGTCGACAGTCGCTACCGGAGCGTAGCTAACTTCATATTCGCCCTGCTGCCGATGCAGAAATCGCCGGTGATTGGGCCGCATTTTCAGCCCAATCCAGGGCCAAACTGCAAGGTCGCGAGGATGACTCGGAAAACCATAACGATCCAGCATATCGCCACTGGCAATTAACACCCGCTCTAGTTCAAATATCTTACGCGCTTTCAAATTGCTGTCAGGCATATTACCCAGACGAATTGCCAAGTCAAAACCACCGCCAATTACATCCTCGTGCTGGTCGCTGCATTGAATTTGTAAATGAATACCCAGATCCCGCCGGACAAAGCCCACTATTTTGCTCAGCAAGCGGCTGTGGATCAAAACGGCAGGGATTGCAATTTTAAGCCGACTGATACTGCGTTCCTCTCGCGCTTTGTATTCTCCGAGACCATCGGCGTACAAATCCAATATCTTCTGTGCCGTTTTATAAATCTTTGCCCCATCTTCGGTCAGGGACAACTTGCGGGTATTGCGATACAAGAGTGCAACGCCAAGACTTTCCTCCAACCTCGCCACATAGGAACTAACGCTGGCGACAGAAATATCCAGTTCCGAAGAAGCGCCTCTAAAAGAGCCGCTTTCCACAACCTTGGCAAACACCAGTAAATAGCGAATATCCTTTAGCACAATAGCAACTCCCTATGAATTCTCTAAAGGTACTTCTGGGTCAACAGGAAAGGATACACCGCTCTTGCGAAGATCTGTGAATATATTGCTGTTAGCACGTAATCGGCACCCAGTCTCATGCAGCACACTCGTCCATACTTACTACTGGGGTGGAAGGAAAGAATACACTGCACTCGAGACACGCAGTGAATACATCCCTGTAAGCTCCTAATCGGCATCCATGCCTCATAGGGTCCCAAGTGCAGTGTATTCTTTCCTTCTCCATTTTTAGTAAGTAAATTTTTATAAACAATATATTTCAGTTTTAAGTATCTAATCATTTTCCTACCAGGCCATTAAAGTCTCCAAACAATTGATAACTGCTAGGAGCAGCGAATGTCACTACTTCTTGCTATGTTTGGGTTTTCCCTGGCTATGTCCATTACACCGGGGCCGGTGAATATGGTTATCATTTCCTCTGGAGTGAATTATGGATTTATCCGCACCTTGCCCTTTGTATCAGGAGCCACAATAGGCTTTACACTGCTACTTGCAGCTATAGGCCTTGGGCTCTATCAGGCAATAGAAATTTATCCCCAGTTACTACGATATGTTGCGATACCAGGATCAATTTATGTGGCCTTTATCGGCTACCAAACAGCGGCTGCACCTACTAATCATGCGGATATTGAGCAGTTACAGAAACCACGCTTTTACCAAGGGTTTTTATTGCAATGGCTCAATCCGAAGGCCTGGATCGCCTGCCTTTCTGGAGTGGCTATTTTCTCCAGCAGCGATAACCACAGCAATTTACTCTCATTCACCCTGATTTACTTTCTGGTTTGCTACATCTCATTAAGTATTTGGGCTATTGCCGGAGATCGGGCTCGCCTATTATTAGAGAGTCAATACCGGCGCAAAATATTTAACAGATCCATGGGGAGCCTTCTGATTATTTGCGCTACCTACCTTCTCTATAGCCAGGCTTTTACAGATTAACTAAAAAATCTCTAACATTTAATTCACTCGACAACTACCTTGGGGTCCACCTAGTCTTAGTAAAAACTAAGCTTGGGCAGCCTATGATTAAGCTCCACCATATTGACCATATTGTATTGCGTGTCCAATCTCTAAAACCCATGCTCGACTTTTACCAAAATATTCTTGGATGCAGCATTGTGCGCCAACGGGACGATATTGGCCTCTACCAACTCCGCGCAGGCACTTGCATGATAGATTTAGTGCCAGTTGATAAACCTATAGGCCAGAGAGGGGGAGCAGCACCAGGAAAGGAAGGGCGGAACCTGGATCATTTTTGCTTCCGGGTTGAACCCTTTAATCCGGAGAGCATTCAGGCCTTTTTAGCGCAGGAACAGGTAAAGTTTTCGCCAGCAGAAGAGCGCTTTGGCGCCGATGGAATTGGCCTGTCAATTTACATCTCAGATCCCGAAGACAATGTGATTGAGCTGAAAGGGCCACCCACTGGCAACAACTGAAGTTTGTGCCACGCTTGCGGAGTAGCCGGGCCCAAACCGGTTTCCCAACGACTCTTTCTCGATCAGCCAGGCGACTCACTATGGAAGCGGAAGTAATTGACTACACCGTAAACGGGGATACTTTTTGCGGATATCTCGCATGGGATGAAAATATCAGTGACAAACGGCCGGGGGTTTTACTGGTACACGAATGGTGGGGGCACAATGCCTTTGTTCGCGAGCAGGCGGAGAAACTGGCCAACTGCGGCTACCTCGCTTTTGCAGTGGATATGTTTGGCGCAGGCAAACAGACCGATGATCCACAAGAGGCACAACAGTTCAGGGATGAAGCCCTGAAGGACCCGGTGGCCCTTGAAGCGCGCTTCCGCACAGCATTATCACTGCTCCAGCAGCGGCCCCAAGCAGACCCGGACCAGGTCGCAGCACAGGGCTATTGTTTTGGCGGCGGAGTCGTACTCGCTATGGCTCGAGTCGGCGTGGACTTGCGCGGCGTAGTCAGTTACCACGGGGCACTGGCAAGAAGTACCCCCGCACAAAACAAACCTATTAATGCTGAAATACAGGTCTACACCGGCGGCGCCGATGTGATGGTTCCACCGGACCAGGTCGGCCAGTTTGTTACTGAGATGCAGGAATCCAAAGCCAAATTAACTCTGGTCAGTTACCCGGGGGTTCTACATGGATTTACCAACCCCTGTGCAACAGACCGGGGAGAAAAGTTCGGCCTGCCGCTGGCCTATAACCGTGAAGCCGCTGAGGACGCTTGGCGGGGAACACTGGCATTTTACGAGAAGATTTTCTCCTGAAGTGAACGCCGGAAAACTGCTAGCAACCTTTTAGCGCGATAAAAGTACGCCTTGGGAGTTGGTAGCAGTACTCGTGTATTGCTACTACTTTCCTACTCGGTCAAATCCAAATAGCGAGCTCCCCCTCCCTGCTCCGCAGCTTCATCCCCGGGATTCCGTAAAGGGCATTTCTGCATAGACAAACAACCACAGCCAATACATCCCTCAAGATCATCGCGCAACTTGGTTAACTGCTGGATACGCTGATCCAACTCTTCACGCCAGTGAGAAGAGAGTGATGACCAATCCCCCGCATTGGGCGTGCGTTTATTGGGAAGCTCCCCGAAAGCCTCGCGTATTTCCGACAGTGGAATCCCGGTGCTCTGGGCCACCTTGATAATGGCCACTCGGCGCAACACATCCCGCGAGTAACGCCTTTGATTTCCCGAGGTCCGCCAGCTGGCAATCAGGCCTTTGCTTTCATAGAAATGCAGGGCGCTGACTGCCACGCCGCTGCGCTCGGCCACCTCGCCAACAGTCAGCTCCCGCTTGATTTGCTTTGACTTTACCGCTCCTTTTTCGGCCGATTCTTCAGCTGCCATAAAAATGCCCACCAACCATTGACCTAAACATTAGTTGAGGTTTTACACTGCTGCGCAACCTAATGCAAGCGAGGGAGAAAAGTGATGGAAAAGCACCAAGCAAACGGCGTTGCGCAACCAGTCGGTCAAGCCAACCCAAACCTGTTCTTACTACTAGTGGCAGCTGCAAGCCTGAACCCCAAATTTGCTACTGAAATACGCGAGTCTGGAGATACCGCGAAGAGAAACCCAGGGACCTAGAAGCAGCGACTAATAATCATGAAGCACACGACCAGCGGGATACCGTCTCAGAGCCGTATCACATTACTGTGCTTGGCAGCACTCACTATCATGTCGGGGGCCACTGTAGCCCCGTCACTACCTGCACTGCAGCAGTATTTCTCAGGGACACCCAATAGTGATTTGTGGAGCCGACTGGTAGTGACCCTGCCCGCTTTGAGCATCGCCCTCTGCGCTCCATTAGCAGGCTGGATTGCTGATCGCCATGGCCGCCTGCAATTATTGAAAGCAGCCCTGGTACTCTATGGACTATCCGGTCTACTAGCCCTATTTCAGGATAGTCTCGCAGGTATCCTGACTAGCCGCTTACTATTGGGAGTTGCCGTGGCCGGAACAATGACCTCGGTAACAGCCCTGGTGGGGGATTATTTCAGCCGGGAGCAACGCCTAACTTATTTGAGCCAGCAGAGTACTTTTATCAGTATCGGTGGGGTCGTATTTCTAACCCTGGGCGGACTACTGGCCAGCTTACATTGGCGCGCCCCCTTCGCAATTTACTTGTTGGCCTTACTACTAGTTCCAGCAGTTAAAATTTTCCTTTGGGAGCCCATGCGAGTAAGGCCTTTCAAGCACAGAGACCCCAAAAAAGAAAAGCAGGATAACCCGCTTGCATTTTATACACTACTGGCGGCGGCAACTTTAAATAGCCTGGCTTTTACCCTGATTCCAACTCAGATCCCTTTTTACTTGCGCGAGATAGAAATCTCCTCACCCAGCCTTATTGCTATGGCTATCGCCTCCAGTAATGTTATGGGAGCCATCGCCTCATTATTGATTTACCGGCGAGCCCGGAATCGACTGGGAGTGCTCGGCGTTTTTATCGCAAGCTTCACTATTATGGCCGCCAGCTTTGGGCTGCTCGCCGGCGCTCAAAACCTGACAGAAATAGTTGCTTTTATTGCCCTCTACGGACTTGGAATGGGTACCCTGATACCACATATCTTTTCTACGGCTCTCGAGTCTGCTCCGGAGTCAAAAAGAGGGAAAACTGCGGGATTTCTGACGACTGGAATTTTTCTTGGGCAATTTATTTCGCCTTTCATCAGCCAGCCCTGGATTGATAAAATGGGATATTCCAGTGCATTCTCATCCATGGCTTTAATTTTGATGTTCGCCGCCTCCAGCGCAGCTTTGATATACATCATTAAAATTAAAAAAGAATTCTTATTAGCATATACTTCCGGGCTGGGATCGGGAAACTGATCCGACAGGAAAGGTATTCCTCCTTTCTGCCCGATAAATCCACCTGACAACACACAGCCAAAGCCGTACGGTAATTTTGGCAAGGAGAAAAAGTGGAATCGATTATTTCCATCAAAGGCTTGGGAAAAACCTATGCCGAGGGGTTTACCGCCCTGAAGAATATCGACCTGGAAATTCAGCGGGGAGAACTCTTTGCCTTGCTCGGCCCCAATGGTGCGGGCAAGACAACCATGATCAGCATTATCTGCGGCATCGTAAATCCAAGCTGTGGTGAGGTCACTGTCAATGGTTACAATATTCAGCGGGACTATCGCAAGGCCCGCAATGAGATTGGTCTGGTGCCCCAGGAGATATCCACCGATGCCTTTGAAACCGTTTGGGCGGCAGTGAAATTCAGCCGCGGTCTATTCGGCAAGGCTCCCAATCCCGCCTATCTGGAGAAAATTCTACGGCAGCTATCCCTATGGGAGAAAAAAGATAACAAAATTATTACGCTTTCAGGAGGAATGAAGCGCCGGCTGATGATCGCCAAAGCGCTATCCCACGAGCCCAATGTGCTCTTCCTCGACGAACCCACCGCCGGGGTCGATGTGGAGCTGCGCCAGGATATGTGGCAAATGGTGCGCGAACTGAAAGAGTCGGGAGTAACCGTTATCCTCACCACCCACTATATCGAAGAGGCCGAGGAAATGGCCGATCGTGTCGGTGTTATCAACCACGGCCAACTGGTTCTGGTTGAGGAGAAAAATGCACTGATGAAGAAAATGGGGGAGAAAGAACTCAGCCTGCAACTGCCCACACCACTGCAACAAATTCCAGAGAGTCTCGCTGACCTGCCACTCAGTCTCAGCAGTGATGGCAGCCAGCTGGTTTATCGCTTTGACATCAAAAGCGAAGACACTGGTCTTGCGGAATTTCTGCGCCGTTTAAATGCCGCCAATATTGAATTCCGCGATTTACACACCCGGGAAAGCTCCCTGGAGGAAATTTTCGTCAACTTGGTTCACGGTGCCCGCCTTGAACGGGAAGAGCGGCTCAGTAAGGAGGCACAGGCATGAATTGGTATGGAATTGGCGCCATCTATAAGTTTGAGATGGCCCGCACCTGGCGCACCCTGATGCAGAGCATCGCCTCACCGGTGCTCTCCACATCTCTCTATTTTATTGTGTTTGGTGCGGCGATTGGATCGCGTATGGGGGATATCGACGGGGTCAGCTATGGGGCCTTTATTATTCCAGGATTGGTAATGCTGGCGCTGCTCAGCGAGAGTATTTCCAACGCCTCTTTCGGAATATTTTTCCCTAAGTTTTCCGGCACCATTTATGAAGTACTGTCCGCTCCCATATCCTCCTTCGAAATCGTCACCGGATATGTGGGTGCCGCAGCTACAAAGTCCATTTTATTGGGGCTGTTGATATTGCTGACCGCTCGCTTTTTTGTGGATTACGAAATTGTACACCCCTGGTGGATGCTGACATTCCTCGCGCTGACTGCCGTCACTTTTAGCCTGTTCGGATTTATTATCGGAGTTTGGGCCGATGACTTTCAGAAGCTGCAAGTTATTCCGTTGATGATTATTACGCCGCTCACTTTTCTCGGCGGTGCATTTTATTCGATCAGTATGCTGCCAGAAATGTGGCAAAAAATTACCTTGTTCAACCCGGTAGTTTATTTGATCAGCGGCTTCCGCTGGGCTTTTTACGGCGTAGCCGATGTTAACCTGGGGCTGAGTATCGGCATGACTTTGCTCTTTCTGGTGCTGTGTCTCACCACCGTCTGGTGGATTTTCCGCACCGGATACCGCATCAAAACCTGATTCCTCCCCCGCGCCGCTGTGCCAACCTTAGTAAAGGCGGTACAGCGGTGGACTTTGCATGGTGGAGGCATATCACGAAGGGGGCTGCGTTTGCGGGCAACTGCGCTTTCGCGCCCTCGGCTCCCCTCGCCGGGTCAGCCTGTGCTCTTGTCAGTGGTGCAGAAAGCGCAGCGGTAGCCCCATCGGCTTATCGGTCTACTTCAAAAAGAAACAAATAGCCTTTCTACAGGGCCATTTGCAAACTCACACTCTTTACTCTGATGCCGGTCGTTGGATAAAGAGCCAATTCTGCCCCGATTGCGGCAGCACGCTCACCTGGACACTGGAATTCCTACCCGAATATCGGGGCTTTGGCGGCGGCGCCTTTGATGCACCGGAATTTATTTATCCCGAGCGCTATGTTTACAGTCGCAACAAACCGGAGTGGCTCCAGGTAGCCAGTGATATTATCCTGTGCCCCGCGATGGCGGAGCAGCCTAAGAATACAGGCAATAATTCCGGCGCTAGTGGTGAGCACACATAAAGGTTCTCACTGCCTTTTGTACGCGCTCACGGCGCTCTTCCTGTGTCGACATTTGTCGGCAGCCGATCAAGACCTGCATATGGTGGCAACCCAGCAACAAGCCGATAAAATCTTCCGCCGCTACGGCGGGATTATCCACCTTCAACATCTGTAACTGATTGGCTCTGCGCAGTAGCTGCTCTATCTCCCCCAAAATCCGCTGGGGACCTGCGTCAAAAAATAGCTGGGCCATTTCCGACTCCTGGGATGCCAGGGCACACAAAAGGCGTAACAGACGCACGCTATCCTCGCTCTCCACCATCCCCATAAAAGCGTCTCCAATACGCTCCAGGACCTGCTCTACCGATTCCCCCTCTTCTAAAGCAAAGATGGGCAGGGGCATCATCATTTCGCAGCGAGAGGCAATAGCGGCGCTAAAGAGCGTCTCCTTATCGGAGAAGTGGCTGTAGACCGTAAGTTTGGATACTCCCGCAGCCGAGGCCACCGCATCCACGCTGGTAGCGGCAAAACCGTGGGATAAAAACAGGTCCCGGGCGGCATCCAGAATGGCTTGGCGTTTCACCGGATCCTTGGGGCGACCGCGCTGGGCGGCCGTCTGGGTCTGCTCAGACATAGCTCTCCATATACTAGACTCGTTAGTTCATTAAATATACTATACTCGCCAGTATAACATTGATGGCCGCCCGGCCATGCTTGACCCAGTCACGGATCTGCCTCGACGCGCCAGCGCCGGGGAAGGAAGCCAATATGTACCGAATGCTAACCCTCGCTGCGCTCTCACTCAGCCTTTTGCTGAGCGCTTGTGCCCCCTCTGAATCCCAGGAACAAGAAACCAAACCGCGGCCCGCTGTTATGGTGCGCCCCACCCTGGCCAGCGCCCAAACTGATGTCTATCCCGGTGAGGTAAGAGCCCGCTTCGAGCCGGCACTGGCCTTCCGTATCGGCGGGAAAATCCAGCGGCGCCTGGTAAATGTCGGTGACCGTGTGGAGCAGGGCCAACCCCTGGCGGAACTGGATACTGAAGACCTGCTGCTACAACTGGATTCAGCCCGCGCCAGCCATACTTCCGCCGAGGCAGACCAGCGCCTGGCTAGCAGTGAACTCTCGCGCCACCGCAAGCTATTGGAAAAACAGCTGGTGAGCCTATCCCAGTTCGATACCGTAGAAACCCAATTCGAAGCCAGCGAAGCGCGACTACAGCAGGCCAAGGCACAGCTGGATGTTGCCCGCAACCAGGCTGCCTACGCCGTACTCAAGGCGCCGGAAAGTGGCGTGATCGCCCGCCGCATGGCCGAGGCCGGCCAGGTCGTTGCCGCAGGACAAGGCATTTTTGAGCTGGCAGCCGATGGTGAACGGGAAGTGCGTATCGACCTGCCGGAACAATCCATCAGCCGCTTTAAAGTGGGCCAACTGCTAACTGTCGAACTCTGGTCCCAACCGGGCCAATCTTTCCCCGCACGCATCCGCGAACTATCGCCGGCAGCCGATCCCATATCCCGCACCTTTGAAGCTAGGGTCGCTTTCAAAAATAAAGTGAGCGGTGTAGAAATCGGCCAGAGTGCACGGGCATTTGTCCCCAGGGCGGAAAAAACTGATGTACTGCAAGTTCCGATGTCAGCAGTCAGTGCCGACGATGGCGCCGCATTTGTATGGGTATTAAATCCAGAGACAAAAACACTGCACAAAACCCCGGTCAGCCTGGGCCCCTACGGTGAGGAGTTTGTCTCGGTATTTTCCGGGTTGGAACGCAACGATTGGATCGTGGCCGCAGGTACCCATTTATTGCAAGAAGGTATGGTGGTGCGCCCTGTGGACCGTATGAACCGCCCCATCGAACAGGGGCCGTCTCTCGCCCATCAGGAATAAATTAAAGGCGCGGGAACAATAATGCCTGCCCGCGCAAATTAATTCCCAATAAAGCCTCGATAACAATTTCCAAAGTGCGGCCGCGAACAGCAGAGCCGCCCTTGAAACAGAGAAACTGCCATGGGTTTTAACCTCTCTGAGTGGGCCTTAAAAAACCGCCCGCTGGTGCTTTACGCAATGATCGTCCTGGGACTGCTGGGAACCTTTTCCTATACCCAATTGGGGCAAAGTGAAGATCCACCCTTTACCTTTAAGGTGATGGTGATTAACACCGTCTGGCCCGGTGCCAGTGCCGAAGATGTATCCCGCCAGATTACCGAACGGGTAGAGAAGAAATTGTTGGAGACCGGTGATTACCAGCGTATCTCCTCTTTTTCCCGTCCGGGGCAATCCCAGGTATTGTTTGTTGCCCGGGACGATATGCACTCCCGTGACATTCCCGATCTCTGGTATGAAGTACGCAAAAAGGTGGGGGATATTCGCCACACCCTGCCACCGGATATCCAGGGCCCATTTTTTAACGACGAGTTTGGCACCACCTTCGGCAATATTTATGCCCTCACCGGCAGTGGCTTCGATTACGCACTGATGAAGGACTACGCTGAGCGGCTGCAACTGGCCCTTCAGCGAGTTAAGGATGTAGGCAAGGTCGAGTTACTGGGATTGCAGGACGAAAAAATTTGGGTGGAAATATCCAACACCAAATTGGCCTCCATGGGCATTCCCCTGTCTGCAGTTCAAAACGCCCTGCAAGCGCAAAACCAGGTCACCGATGGCGGCTTTGTGGATACCGTCAGCGACCGGGTGCGCATCCGTGTGAGCGGACAATTCACCTCCGTCAATGAAATACGCCAGTTTCCAATTACCGCAGATGGCCGCACCCAGCGCCTGGGAGATATTGCCCAGGTCCACCGCGGTTTTAGCGATCCGGCCCAGCCCCGTATGCGCTTTATGGGAGAGGACGCCATCGGCCTCGCCGTGTCCATGAAGGAAGGGGGAGATATTTTAAAGTTGGGTAAAGCCCTCGATGAAACCTTTGCCCGACTGCAGGAAGATCTGCCCATAGGTATGGAACTGCGCAAGGTCTCCGACCAACCGGCGGCAGTAAAACGCGGCGTCGGCGAATTCCTGCAAGTGCTGGCCGAAGCTCTGGGTATCGTACTGCTGGTGAGTTTTTTCTCCCTCGGCAGCCGCCCAGGATTAATTGTGGCGCTGTCGATCCCATTGGTATTGGCGATGACCTTCGCGCTGATGCACTACTTCAATATCGGACTGCACAAGATCTCGCTGGGGGCACTGGTACTCGCCCTGGGCTTGATGGTGGACGACGCCATTATCGCGGTGGAGATGATGGCGATAAAAATGGAGCAGGGGCTCAGCCGACTAAAAGCCGCCGGCTTCGCCTGGACCAGTACCGCTTTTCCCATGCTCACCGGTACATTGATTACCGCCGCCGGTTTTTTACCGATTGCCACCGCCCAGTCCGGTACCGGTGAATACACCCGATCTATTTTCCAGGTGGTCACCCTGTCGCTAATCGTTTCCTGGATTGCCGCCGTGGTCTTTGTACCCTATCTGGGCCACTACCTACTGCCGAACCTGGCGCGACACGGCCAAGGCGGTGAAGTGGAAGACCCCTACCAGAAACCCTTTTACCAGCGCTTCCGCCGCTTTATTACCTGGTGCCTGCGCAATCGCAAAACCGTGATCGCGGCCACCCTGGCGATTTTTGTCGGCTCGCTCGCTCTGTTCAAACTGGTTCCGCAACAGTTCTTCCCCTCTTCCGGACGCCTCGAATTGATGGTGGACCTGAAGCTGGCCGAAGGTGCCTCGCTGAAATCCACCGAGCACCAGGCCAAAAGGTTGGAAACCCTGTTGGCGCAGAATGATCAGGTAGAAAATTACGTGGCCTATGTGGGCACCGGCTCCCCGCGTTTCTACCTGCCTTTGGACCAGCAGCTGCCCGCTGCCAGCTTCGCCCAGTTTGTTGTGATGACCCGCAGTGTCGAAGAGCGCGAGCAAGTGCGCAACTGGCTGATCAATACGATGAATGAGGAGTTCCCCACCCTGCGCAGCCGTGTGTCCCGCCTGGAGAACGGCCCACCCGTGGGCTACCCGGTGCAGTTCCGCTTGTCCGGCGAACATATTCGCGAAGTGCGCGGGCTGGCTCGGGAAGTGGCTGAGCGCCTGCGGGATAATCCACAGGTGACCAACGTGCACTTGGACTGGGAAGAACCCAGTAAATCCATCAACCTCAATATCGACCAGGACCGCGCTCGCGCCATGGGCGTCAACAGTGCAACCTTGTCCCAAGCTCTGCAAAGCTCCTTAACCGGTATCACTGTGAGCCAATACCGGGAAGATAACGAGCTGATCGATGTGCGTGTGCGCGGTAATGAAAACGATCGCTATGCCCTGCGCCAGTTGGGCAATCTCTCGGTGCAAACCGACAGCGGCCGTAGTGTACCGCTGAACCAAATTGCCACCCTGGAATACGGTTTTGAGGAAGGCATTATCTGGCACCGGGACCGCCTGCCCACCGTTACCGTGCGCGCTGATATTTATGGGGACGAATTACCGGCGACCGTGGTCAATGCCGTGTGGCCTCAGCTTCAATCCATTCAAGATAAATTACCGCCAGGCTACTTGCTGGAAGTGGGTGGTACCGTGGAAGAGTCTGCGCGGGGGCAAAAATCGGTCAATGCTGGTATGCCGCTATTCGTGCTGGTGGTCTTTACCCTGCTGATGCTGCAATTGCGCAGTATGTCCCTATCCACCATGGTATTCCTCACGGCTCCCCTGGGCCTGATCGGCGTTACCCTGTTCCTGCTGCTGTTTGGCAAGCCCTTTGGTTTTGTCGCCATGCTGGGCACCATCGCCCTGGCGGGAATGATTATGCGTAACTCGGTGATTTTGGTGGACCAGATACAGCAGGATATCAGTCAGGGCCTCAGTCGCTGGGATGCAATTGTCGAGTCGACGGTAAGACGCTTCAGGCCGATTGTATTGACAGCGCTGACTGCGGTATTGGCGATGATTCCACTGTCCCGCAGTGACTTCTTTGGCCCTATGGCGGTCGCCATTATGGGGGGATTGATTGTCGCAACCGGACTCACCCTACTGTTCCTGCCAGCACTCTATGCCGCTTGGTTCCGAGTGCGGGAAGAACACAATGAAGAGGCGGTGGAAAATAGCCCTGAATTTGGCGGGCCCATGACCCCGAACGCCACTACAGAATAAAATCACTGGGTAATCCAACAAAAAAGGCGGCGCAGGTTTTCACTGCGCCGCCTTTTTTAATTCTTTAAGACTGCGTCAGGGAGTCGTAAACGATCCCGGTCCAAATATCCGGTGTCATAAAACCCTGGCCATACTGCGCATCAAATTCCGCAGTCGGTTTTGCAGAAATCACTTCCTGCCGGGTTTTACCCTCATCCACCATTGCTTTCACTTTGTCCCTAAGCCCTGCCAGTATATTACGCTGCTGTTGCAGTTCTGCCCGATTACTGAGAGGACCGTGACCGGGAATAATTTTGGTATCTTCCCCCGCCATTGCCAGAGCGGTGTCCATAGCTGCGATCATGCCATCCACCGAGCCGCCGGAAGAGAGATCGATAAAGGGATAGTTGCCGTTAAAATAAATATCCCCCATATGAATCACATCGGCTTCGGCAAAATGCACGATGGAGTCACCATCCGTGTGCGCCGGCCCCACATGCTGGACCTTTACCCTATCGCCATTCCAGTAAAAGGTAGTGGCATCGGTAAAGGTAATCACCGGTAATGCTTCTGGAGGAGACGGCTCAACCTTCCGCTTAAACGCCTCAATAAACTGCTCGGTACTTACCCGTTTGCGCACATTCTCGTGAGCCACAATCAGGGCGCCGCTTTTACCCAGGTTCTCATTACCGCCGGTATGATCTCCATGCCAGTGGGTATTAATGACAAAACGCAAAGGTTGCTTAGCTAACTCAGCTACTGCCTGTTGAATTTTTGCCGTCAAAGGCGCGTATTGGTCATCCACCATAAAGGTGCCGTCCTCCCCCACCAGTACCGCAATATTGCCCCCAGCCCCTTTGAGCATATAAACATTGCCAGACACGGGTTCACTACTAATTTCCACATTGGCAAACCGATCCTGCGCAGAGGTAAAAGATGCAGCCAATACAGAAACCGCCAGAGCGACGGAACCTACTACGTTCTTCATAAAAACTCCCAGTTGTTATTATTTCTTTCCAATATCATCGGCAACTGATTATTTAGCTCAGGCTGCCTGCTTCAATAAAGTTTCTCGCTGCTGTGCCAACATCTCCAACAGCAGATCCGGTCGGTCAGTCACAATGCCGTGTACGCCCAGATCAATATAGCGCCGGTAATTATCCATGCCATTCACGGTCCATACCGCCAAGTGGACTTTCTTCTTATTAGCGGCGCGCACCATACTTTCAGTAACTACGGGAATACCTTTTTGCTCCATCGGTAGCTGCATCGCGCTATAGCTTGGACGCAGCAGTTTCTCTGCTCGAAGTAACTGTGCAATATAAAATACCACCGCCTCTACGGTAGGCGTGCCCGTCGCCACTTGCGGACAGAGTCGACGAAACTCATTAATCACCCCTTGGTGAAATGAGGAAACGACGACCTGCTCGCCTTTTCCACACTGTGCCAACACATCCTTCAACACTTTTGCAGCGCGATACTGGCGACTTTTAATCTCCAGTATCATTGGCATATCCCCCACCATTGCCAGCGCCTCTTCCAGAGTCAACACTCGCAGAAGCTTTTCTCTATAGGGGTAATGCTCTCCATCCCGAGTCCAGAGATAGGCAATATTTAACTGACGCAGCTGCTCTAAGGTTTTATCCTCTACAAACCCCGCACCATCAGAGAACATTTCCAGCTCCCTGTCGTGAATCAACACTAAATGGCCGTCGGCAGAGAGCCACAGATCCACTTCAATAGCATCCACGCCCAGTTGCACCATTTTTTCAAGGTAAATCGCCGTGTTTCCTGGGTAGAGGCCATTGCCGCAATCATTACCATGTGCAATCACCATCGGCCCCTCCCCCTGAGGAAACCACAGGGGACAAGGTTTACCCGGTGCAGACCGGGCATAAAGAAATAGGACGACTAGGGCAATTAAAAAGAACGACAACCAAAACATGCTTCACCACACTTATTATTTTGTCAGTTTTCAAGCTGAATAGTGTTAGCTTCGATTACGCCTCTTCCACTAATTTGGCAACAGAATCAGTGTCAGCAAGCACGGAATTCTTTTTGGACTCTTCTTTCCCCGCCGGTTCTTTAGTCTCACTGCCAGTTCCCTGTTTCTGACGCACATATAAAGCCTGTAACCAGAGGGGAACAAAAATAACGATGTCGTAAAAACGATTAGCCAAAACACCTAAGTGCAGTGAAGCCATCGCCAAAAACCGCAGCATTATGGTCATTCCCCGCAGGGATAAGCCCACCCCAATACCAATCACCGTTCGCGCTGAACGGATAAACTGCTCCAAAGGAATTGCCAGAAAAGCCAGAATCAAGGGAAGCACAAACCCAAGTCCCATCTGTGCCAGAGGAATTGGCCAAAGCTGCTCAGAACCTAATAACTGCTGTTGCAGAATCAACTCACGTGAGAAAGCCAGGTTTCCACCGACTACAGCCAAAACCAATAAGAGTGCCAAAGCCACTCCCAGCAATAACCTGCGCGTACTCTCACCAAGGGAACCTACCGCAGGAAACATTCGAGTAACCTGCAAGCATTCCATAATCAACAACCCGACTGTGATCTGCAAAAAGATAACCACTGCGGCTGAAATACTGGCGAGACTATAACTGCCAAGTGAAGCTTCAGTGCCCAGTACTGCCGCCATAGGCTGTGCCAGTAACTGAAAATTCACCATAGCGCCAGCTAAAGCAACCACTAATACCAGAGAAGCTGTCAGAAAGCGGCTGAAAGAGGATGAAGACAGCAAGTGAAGGCTTTTATCCGTTTCCTGCAAAATCTCTTCGTAGCGCTCCATATGGCCATCCAGCGCTTTGGCCCGCCGAATAACCGATTCTACATTTTTGTTAATACGTCCCAATGTCGAAAGCATTGCACGCCAACTGGGCAGCATACGTTTTAGTAATTGATGCCTCTCCCGGGTGGACTCACGATAGGACTCCAGAGCTTTGGACTCGGCCTTGCGCATAGACTGATTAATAGTATCGAGAACATCTGCTACCACAGGGTCCTCTTTGCCAGGAATTTCCGAAACAGCTCGAATAGCCCTGGCCCAGTTCGACGGTTCCGGTGCTATTTCAGCACTGCGTACATAGTCCTCATCCAAGCTGCTGAGTTGTTCACAGAGCTTTCGATGCAAGGTTGGATACAGTGCCAAATCCCGCTGTACGGTTTGCTCAATACGTTCAAATTCTCTTTCAATCTGGCGCTCTGCCGTGTCCCGGCCTTCGGCAAAAAGTACTTCTCGATTGCGCTCTACCAGTCTTTGTTCTGCGGAATCAATATTACTCGCCATAAAGCGCAGCGCCCGATGGCCCAGACGCGCTATCGCATATACGGCGCGATGCACAGGCTCACGGGCCAGGAACAAAACAATCAATCCCAGGATGCCCCAAAGCCAAAGTGGTAAACTTTGCATTAGTTGACTCATTTCTTCCCCCTCACTATCAGCCCAATTGGCCTCTATCCTAACAGCTGCGGACAGCACATTCGCCCAAAAGTTCACAATTTGTACAGGAGTATGACGACAGCTTTGCCATTGGGATCAGGCCCTAATATTGGAAACACAGGGAAAGCTGATATAGACGCAGGGCCGTTAAGGCGACCCAACAATACGGAACCATACAGGTGACATCAATAAAGTTATCTGAAAACAGTTGTTCTTTTACATCAATTTAATTTTATCCCGTTAGAAATTAAAAAAATAAACGTCTACATCGAGTAGAGAAAATCAACAATAAAGCACAATACTTGCCAAAGAAAAAAACAGCACCATATGCGAGACACAAAATGCCAAAAAAATAAATTGCACGCATACCTTTCAAATTTCTGACTAAGTAAAACAATACATTTCCAAACTTGAAAACCACAGCCAAACCAAACCAAAAATATTCAAACCCCATAAATAAGGCACATTTTTTCCTAAGCCTTACCCCTCCTACGTCTACACTCCAAACTAAATTCTCATTGAGTGAGTGTTTTTCCCTAACACGGCAGAAACAATTTTACGCTGACTCCCACGTCGTCATGGCAGATAACGTGGGGTAATTTTGGGAACCTAAACGACAGGAGTCGATGGAAGGTCAAACTCTTATTTTAAGAGAGATCTATCTGTATCAAGGAGAGGTACGAGGTATATGCCGGTTCTTTTTTTTAGCAACTCCGGCCTTCAAGGCGATCTATTATTTTCACTGTTTTCACAAGCTATTCCCATACCCTGGGAAAAATCTAGCATTGGAAAACAAAAAAACTGCCTGCAGCATTATCAGGCTATCGTGATAGATTGCTGGCAAATTGGTGTGAGCTCTGACTCAAAGCAGTTTCTTTCAGATCTAAAGAAGATTAGTCATGCAAAAGCTTTACTGATTAATCTCCCAGCCAACCTACCCATTCATATATCGGAAAAGTTACGCCAGAAAGGTTTTCACCTACTTTGTGACAGCAATACCAGTCAGGAAAATCTTATTCACAAATTGGATACCGCGATCCACAGTGCCGAGGGGCGACAACATATCAGCCCACAAAACTCCCTCCCTCTTACCCGCAGGGAACAGGAAATACTCGGACAACTCACTACCGGTGAACCCAACAGTGTGATCGCAACAAAATTGCACCTTAGCGAACACACTGTGAAAAATCACATGTACAACATTTTCCGAAAAATTGGAGTTAAAAACCGGCTGCAGGCCAGTAATTGGGCCAAGCTCAATCTCCAGGAAGAGAGGATATGAGACTAACCCTGTTGATGTTGACACTGTGTGCATCCCTGGCCTTTGGCCAGGATGACACAGAGGTCCCTCCAGCAGATACCGATTCTGGAAAACTCGAAGACGAAATCAGTGGATTCAATATTGATCGAACAATAACCCGTACCGGGCACGATTTTGCCCGCTACATGAGCGAATACAGAAACCTTAATTATCCAGATGCCACTTACAACTTAACTATTTACGAGAGACCCTCAGCACGTTGGGGAAATCTCATCTGGGTTACCTATAACGACAAAATTGTTTTCAGGCGTTTTATCAGTCCAAGCACCAATAATATTCATCGCTTGGCCGATGAGGCCGCGCAATATATTCACCAGGAAGTACTGCAAGCGCGTGTTCGCAGCTCACTCACAGACACCTTTGATTTGGGTAAGGATGAATTCTAATGAAGATCAAATCATTACTGGGTACCGCTTTTTTTTCTCTGGCGGCGTTCTCATATCATCACGTCTCGGCCACCGAATTAATCTATGAACCGGTAAACCCCAATTTTGGTGGCAACCCACTCAATGGTACTTACCTTCTGCAAAATGCGCAGTCACAAGACACTCACGAAGATCCGGATAAACCAGACAGCCTCTATGAACAACCCAGTGCTCTGGATAGGTTCAGCGACTCGCTGGAAACCCGCCTGCTAAACCAACTTCTAACCGATGTTGGTGATGGTAATAGTGGAGAACTGATTACAGACGACTTTATCGTACAAATCGTTGATAACGATGGTGTCCTGACAGTACTTATCACCGACCGCAGTACCGGAGATAAAAGCGAAATCGTTGTAAGCGGGCTAAACCCGACAAACTAACGAACGTTTAAATTTCAAAGGATTCTTTGGCAATGCGTAATGCAATAAAAAAAGTGATAGCTTTGCCCATCGTAGCGACATTAATGACGCTAAGTAGTTGTTCCGCGGTCAAAGATGTGGGCGATGCACTTTTTGGTCCGGGCATCACAGATGCGATGCTCACTCCGAGGAAAAACACCTATCGGGACCTGATCAACCTTCCGCAACCGAAGGGTAAAATATTGGTGGCGGTATACGGTTTCCGCGATCAGACCGGCCAGTATAAGCCCGCTCCAAATAGCAGTTTCTCTACCGCAGTCACCCAAGGTGGCGCGGCCATGCTCATGGACGTACTCAATGAGTCCGGCTGGTTTATCCCGTTGGAACGTGAAGGGCTACAAAATCTGCTGACAGAGCGGAAGATTATCCGTGCAGGATTAACCAAGCCGGACATTCCCGTCAATAACAGCGTGCCACTTCCCACACTCGTAGCTGCGAATGTCCTATTAGAAGGCGGCATTGTTGCCTACGATCAAAATATTCAAACCGGTGGCGCAGGTGCTCGCTATTTTGGTATTGGCGCAGACGAGCAGTATCGCGTGGATCAGGTAACAGTGAACTTGCGGGCCATAGATATTCGTTCCGGGCGGGTACTCCACTCTGTATTGACATCTAAAACCGTCTACTCCAAGGCAATCAGTGCCGATGTATTTCGCTACGTAAAATATCGGCGCCTGTTGGAATTGGAAGCTGGTACTACTTATAACGAACCCGCACAGCTTGCTATGCTTTCAGCGATGGAATCCGCTGTGATTCATTTGATCAGTGAAGGCATCGTGCACAATTCCTGGGCACTTGCCAATCCGGATGAGATCGAAAATCCGATATTGCAGTACTACCTCAATGACAGCACTGTCATTATGTAGAATCAATGACTGACAAATTATATTTTTAAGCCCGGCTTAAAATTGGGATACTTGGAAAGATGTACCATAAATTCAGAACTATTTTTTCTGCCACCCTAGCAATGGCTGTTGTTAACCTTCCGGGTTTAGGCCATTGCTCAGACTTGGATTCCAGCAGTGAATTGGCTGTTGCGAGCGAATTAAGCGCAGCCAATCTTTACTCCGTCACAAATTTAACCGTTATCAACCAGGAAGGTGGAAACAACAACATACATACCCGCCAATCAGGTAGTAACAACTACACTTCTGCTCACCAGGACGGCAATAGAAATAGTTTATCGGTCACCCAATCTGGTGAGGATAATATTATCACATCGAGTCAGGTCGGGAATTACAACTATTCAATGTTGATACAAATAGGCTTTGAGAATTTTATAGATATCGACCAGTATGGAGTTGGCAATACCGCGGGTATATCCCAATTTGGAATACAAAATAGTGCCCATGTGGAAGAGATTGGCAGCTTTCATAACGTCAATATTTACCAAAGTGGGAATGGCCTTCACACTTCGGTCACTGTTAGCGGAACTGCTACAACAACGTATATTAGCCAATATGACTAATAACTAATAATACTTCTCTGACTCCCCTTCACCTGATTAAAATTCTTTACTTTAATTCATGTAAGCTTATTAAGTGACAATAATTATTACAGCATTAGAAAATTCATCAGAAATGTGATTATTTGCACCTCGCGCCGTATAAAAGAATTTTCTGACAAGCTTTATCACCCCACCTAAAAAAAAGAACTTTCTTCCTAAAGTTTCGAGACTTCTGCCCTATAGCCACAACACCCAAAGACGACAAAACTCTATTCAGCATCAAGCTGCTGTTAAAAATGATATTGCTAGATGTTTCACAAGGAATGTGAAGGTTAGAAGCAGTCGGTTTCACTCCAGATAACTCACATACGCCTGGCACAGCCGTATCGTGTCCTGAGACAAAACACTCCCAATATCTAATGGTGCTGAATTCTTTTTATTTGTAAAAAGCTGTACAGCTATATTTGACATCCCTATGGAGTTACTGATGACTAAGTACACACCTATTGCCGCCAGTGTTCTTCTGGCGATCGCCAGTACCGGAGCCTTAGCTACCAACAATACCGCCATTCTCAACCAAAATGGCACTGGCAACATGGCCACGGCTGATCAGAGTGATGCCACTGTATCCAACAACCTGATCACACAAACCCAAACCGGTGACAACAACGTAGTTTATGCAGAGCAAACCAGCTTTAATGATTCCGGTGTAATTACCCAAACTCAAGTCGGGGACATGAATGACGCAGAGTCCTTCCAGAATGATTCAAGTACTGCAATTGTTACTATCACCCAAATCAACGACGGTCACTTTGCAACAACTACACAAAGTTTTGTAGATACCAGCGTTGCTACTGTCACCCAAAGTGGTAGTCCACAAACAGCAGCAGTAACCCAAGTTTCCAGTACAAATGATAATGCTGTAGTGACTCAGTCCGGCGACGGTAATGTAGGTAATGTTATCCAAACTAACGGTTCATTTAACACCGCAATATTAACCCAAACAGGAACCACCAATACTGCAACTTCTACTCAAACTTCCAGTACCTCGAGCACTGTTAACGCTATCCAGGCAGGTACCACAAACTCTGTAGTACTTATTCAAAACCTGGCCACCAACAGCACCTCAGTTTCCTTCCAGGATGGCACTTCCAACACATTCACTTCATCACAGACAGCAGGTGATGGGAATTACAGCGAGGGCTTCCAAAATGGTACTACTCAAGGCTTGACTCACATTCAAGTTGGAGATGATCACTGGGCTTATACTGAGCAAGTGGGTACCACCAATATTGGTGTGATCACCCAAACTGGCTTTGATAACTATTCTGAAGGCTACCAGGATGGAACGTTCAATAGCTTGACCGTTACCCAGCCTGGCGACTTCAATACCACTATCGCCTCGCAGACCGGTAATAACAACACTATTGCCGTAACCCAGGCAACCGATACCAACATGGCTACACCTACACAGGTAGGTGATTTCAACATGGCAATTATTATTCAATAATCATGGGAACAGGCCGGCTTAACATGCCGGCCTATTTTCAACTTGGTGGGCTAAGTACAAGCTTCAATTATTATTACTAGCCCTAAATTCTCATGAAACAACCATTTCATGTATTTAATGCCACCCTCCAAATCAGCTGACATTATTTGCCATAGCTAGTTCAAAAAAGAACTTTATTCCTAAGGTTTCGGCACTTCCGTCCTATGGCTGTAACCCCAGAAGACGACAAAACTCTAATCAGCATCAAGCTGCTGTTTAAATGATATTGCTAGGTTTTCACAAGGAATGTGAAGGTTATTAAGCAGTCGGGTTCATCCCAGTTTCCTCACATACTTCAGACACAGTTGTAATATGCCTGAGGATGAGACTCTTCCAATATCAAATGATGCTGTTTTCCTTTTGTTTGTAAAAGCTGTACAGCGATATTTGACATCTATATGGAGTTACAGATGACCAAGTACACACCTATTGCCGCCAGTGTTCTTCTGGCGATTGCCAGCACCGGAGCCCTCGCCACAAACAATACCGCCATTCTCAATCAGAACGGTACTGGTAACATGGCAACCGCTGATCAGAGTGATCCAACGGTAACCAACAATGTTATCACCCAGACTCAAACTGGTGATACGAATGAAGTTTATGCTGAGCAATCCAGCAATAACGATTCGGGCGTAATTACTCAAACTCAAGTAGGAGATATGAATTACGCGGAATCATTCCAAAACGATTCCAATGTGCCAGTGGCTACTATCACCCAGATAAATGACGGCCAGTTTGCATCGACTACTCAGAGCTTTGTAGATACCAGTGTTGCCGTAATAAATCAAAGCGGTGGCCCGCAAGATGCAACTATTGCTCAGACTACCAGCGCAAATGATACCGCTGTAGTTAATCAATCCGGTGACGGTAATGTGGCAGTCGCCATTCAAACCCTGACCTCATTGAATAGCGCAATTATTACTCAAACCGGCACCAATGGTACCGCTTCTGCAACGCAAAGTAATAGCACGCAGAACACCATGAATATGATCCAGGCCGGTGATACTAACACTGTCGCTCACCAGCAAATATCTGCGAGCAACAGCTCAACCTTCTCCTTCCAGGATGGTTCTTTCAACACCTTGTTCTTTAGCCAGACTGATGACGGAAACTACAGTGAGGGCTTGCAAGACGGTACTACCCAGACTTTGGTCCACAACCAAAGTGGCGGTGACCACTGGGCATACACAGAACAAGTGGGACTCACTAATGTTGCTGTCGTTACCCAAAGTGGTTTCGATAACTTCTCCCAGGCGGCTCAGGATGGTACTTTCAATAACCTGACCGTGACACAACCTGGCGATTTCAATAGCGCTACATCATCACAAGTTGGCAACTTCAACACCATAACTGTGACCCAAGTAGGTGACTTCAACGCAGCCGCACCCGCCCAAGTGGGCGATGGCAATGTGGCAGTGATTATTCAGTAATCAAGGTAAAGGCCGACTGTTAAAGTCGGCCTTTTTTTAACGAAAAAATTATCTCACAAACTTTAATCTCAATTTATCCATACTAAGTTCTCATAGCCACCATAAGTGAACACTCTACAATAGTTCTGCATATATAGTGTTTAAGAAGTAAAAATCACTATATCTACCAAATAATCAGCTTCTTCGTTTAATTTAAGCTGTTCAAAATATTTTATATTCAAAATTAAAATTCCACGGAGATAAAATGATACGTTACCAAACGTTAGCCATTGGATTCTTACTGTGTATCCCAAGCTACAGTGCTATCGCATCCAATAATACCGCTACCATTTCACAAAGTGGATTAACCAATAGTGCCACTGTGGATCAGGGCGATCCTACTGCTATTGGAAATTTAGTTACTCAAATTCAGACCGGGAATCTAAATACTGCTAATGCTGCGCAGATAACAAACAGCACCTCTAATGGAATTGATCAGGAACAACTCGGAGACAACAACTCCATTTTTTCAACTCAAACGGCAGCTACTGATACAACAGCGATGGTCTACCAAGACGGCGTTAGTCACAGCGTAACTACAAGCCAGACTAATACAACAACCAGCAGCGGTAGTGTTGAGCAATTCGGAACCCTTCAGTCTGCCACTATCAGCCAGGTCAATAGCGTTTCTGATAATGCCGACTTTGAGCAATTTGGCACTCAAAACCTGGCTACAGTTACCCAAGCAAATAGCGACTCAAGTACCACCATATCTTCACAATCTGGAGATTCAAATGGTGCTGGATATACGCAGACAGGTCTGGCCCACTTGATTGATGCCACTCAGATTGGCACCTCCAATACAATCAGTGCTGTACAAAGTAGTCAGCAGGGTTCGATCACCATTATGCAGGATGGTGACAATAACACCTCTTTTCATGGACAGTTCGGGACATTTGCAACCGGATCATCGACTCAGATAGGCTCTATGAATATGATTAATATGAATCAAGGCGGTAGTAATAACTTGGCAACCACCTTGCAAATAGGTACAAACAACTCGCACCAGACCGGCCAGAACGGCATCAGCCAAACAGCCAATGCCACTCAAAATGGCAGTAATAATATGGGCTTTATTTTTCAATAACATCTGTTTAGTTGTTTATTAACGGGCTACTCTAACAGATAGCCCAATCTAAACCTCACTATAGCTCTACAAACCTATCGCTTAAATCCGTTTATCGTATCCCTTTACAGGCACATCCAGGTAACGCAAAAAACAACAACAAAGAAGTTTTTCCTATTTTTTAGGCACTAACTTCCCATAGCAATACTTGAGGCTTACAATAAAACTCATACCAGCATCAGGGTATTATCAGGTACTCCAGTGATAATACCTATTAGGGATAGCAATAAAACAAGGTGTGCCAAACACCTTGCGCAATAAATGCCATACCCTATCTATGGAGTCTTTTGTCCTTCCTAGGCTTGATGCTTCACCGCAACTGAAATCATGGGGATAAGAAAAATCCACCTTACCTTCAATCGGAGATATCGATGCGAATCCATACACCAATTTCCGTGGGCATCAGTTTATGCCTTGTCGGGTCAATTGCTTATGCGGATGGAAATACAACTACCGTGGAACAAACGGGTAACAATCACCAGGTGACTGCAAACCAAGTAGACCCAACGGCAACTAACAACTTTATTGAGGTTATTCAGGCAGATGAAGCACAGGTTAGCAATAGCCTGCAAGACACTTCAACCAACTTGAGTATCATCAGGCATGAACAGGTAACGCTGGGGAATGAAGCTGACTCGACTCAAACTAATTTTTCAGATGATGCAGAGGTAAATATCTATCAGGAGGGCGCTGGAAATTTCGCCTCTACTTTACAAGACAGTACTTCTTCCAGCTTTGTTGACATTTCTCAGTTCGGCTCTGCAAATGACGTCATTTTCTCCCAAACAGACAGTAGTTTCGATACAGTCAATCTCTATCAGTCTGGCTTTGATAACCAGATGTTAGTGACTCAAACTACCACCATGTTTAACAGCCTAAATGTGTCTCAAACGGGTGATCAAAATAGCGCAGATGCCGAACAAACAGGGTTTGATAATCTGTTGACCACCTCGCAAACGGGCAATCTGAATACTTACTTTTCTATACAAACGGGTGACATCCTGGTAGCAACAAGTACCCAGATAGGAGATGGTAACATTAGTACCCAGACCCAGACGGGAGATATTTTGTTGGTTTCTACGCTACAAGATGGTACTGGCAATATGTCCATCGTGGATCAAGCTGGAGCAATGCAAACTGCAAGCAGTACCCAGATAGGAACAACTAACCTTCATACTATTACCCAAAGCGTCGACAATCAAACGGCTATTGGCATTCAGAATGGTGTGTTAAACCAAGGATTTATCATGCAGTAGCGGCATATTCGTTCCGGCTGAAAGTTATTATATTTTCAATATGGATAGAGGAAAGAATTCATTTTTCAATGCCAGCTTTAATTTATGAGTCACTCACAAAGCTACCCAAAGAATGGCATTCTTTCCTTACCTGATAAAAATACTGCATCAATATTTTCTTACGTAGCAGTGGTTTCAAAATTCTTCGTCTACAGTTTTCCATGTAAACGATTTCTCACATTTTGACGTTACTCACTTCACAGGTAACACAGGCAAAAGTTTTAACGACCGGATTTACCACTAGACGGTAATACACAGGAGTTAGCCGTGCAGAAGATTACCGTAATTCCACTGGTATTGGCGATATCTGCCACCAGCTTGGGTTATGCTGCAGAAAATACTACATTAATCACCCAAAGTGGCTCCAGTAACTCAGCTGTAGCGGATCAAACTGACCCAAGCGCTATCGATAATCACCTGGAGATCAGTCAAGACGGCTCTGCTCATATTGCAGAGGCCGTACAGCAAAACGAAATTGAAAGCTCAATTATCCAAATACAAGAAGGCAGTCTTAACGACGCCTATAGCCTGCAAATGGATGGGATCGCAAATAGCGTAGAAATATTCCAGTCAGGCTCTAATAATCGTGCCAGTAGCTATCAATTAGCCACACAGCATGGGCAATCGACAATACGCCAGGTGGGGTCCGGTAACGAAGCAGAGATCCAACAACACCTCGGTAGTGATAATGTCTCTGTTATAGAGCAAATGGGTGAGATGCATGGTGCCTTGATTGGTCAATACGCGAGTTTTAATTCCGATGCGTTGATATTCCAGCAAGGCTCAAGCCATGAGGCCATAATCAGCCAGGAAGGCACCGGGCACTACGCCAGTATCCAACAGATCGGCGCCGCCAACAGCGCAGATGTCGCCCAGTCAGATATGTACAACGAATTGGACCTCTATCAGGATGGCGAGGGCAACATGGCCACCATCGTGCAAGTATCCTGGTATAACAGTGCCTACGTCACCCAGGATGGCTACTTAAATTCCGCCAATATTATGCAAGCCGGCAATGGTGGACTAGGCGGTGGCCATATGGTGATCGTCAATCAGTCTGGCAGTATGAATGACGCAACTGTGATTCAAAATGGTTTCTCCCAATCTGCCAATATTACCCAAACCGGTACCGGTAATACGGCAGTGGTTTTACAGTAACGAAGTTATTCCAGTCGGAGTAAGGTCAACTTATTCCGACTGGATTCCTGAGGTAAAAGCACTCATTTCTTGATACTTATTTCTCATTAAATTGAGAATAAAGCCCTATAGAAACTTACTATACCGCCATCAACAATGAAAATAGCGGTAGTTGGGTCAATTCGCTTTTAGCGCTCTTAATAATTACTGTCCGGAATTTAATTTCCAGTGGTAATTTACCTATGTTTGCTTGCCAACACCGCACTTTAAAGCCGTAATTTTCATGCTCCTTGTTATGTAGTCGTGGAGGTATTCGTGAAAAAAGTTATTTACTCGCCGGTAGTCACATTTATCGCATTTCTTTCCGTCAATTCCGCCTTTGGGAATGACCAAACCGTAGAGCAGATACAGGTTGGTATTGGCAACAATGCCGTTGCCAACCAGAGGTTTCCGCTTAATGAGGGCAACTTAATCCTGCAAGAGCAAATTGGCTTTTTTAATGACGCCACCGGCATTCAATCCATAGAAATCAACAGCACAATTTCCCAATTTCAAACTGGCCGCAATCATTTTTCCAGAGTCTCCCAATCAACAGGGAGCGACAATGCGGGACAGAGCGTACAGATTGGCTCTAATAGCAGATCACTCACACGGCAAGTTAACCAAATAAACGGCTTCTCCCTGCATACTCAGGATGGCCAGGGACAGGTTGCCACCACGGTACAGATTTCCGGGGCCAATAACAGCATCAATATTGAGCAGACAGATAGAGCCAATGTCGCCGCCGTGGCACAAGTATTCAGTTTTACCGGTAATGCCTCAATCTCACAGGCGGGTTTGCTTAATTTAGGTGTCAGTGAGCAAACCGGCATCGCTCATGAATCTTCAATTACCCAGACAGGCGTACTTAACTTTTCCGAAATGGAGCAGCTGGGCACGGGAAATTCATCATCAGCTTCACAGGAAGGGTTGTTAAATTCAGCAAATTCTTTGCAAGCTGGTGTTGGCAATACCAACCAATCAAACCAAATTGGGCTGGAAAATAACGTTTCATTCTCTCAACTAGGTCTGAATCAAATGGCCAATAGCACCCAGATTGGCCTATTTAACCAAGTCCAAGCCAGCCAGATAAGAGCGGGAGCATCCAGCAACACCCTACAGATCGGCATTTCCAACAGCAGCCATATTTCCCAGTAAATAGGCTCGCAGCAAAATTGCCAATCAAAAAATCCGACTTAAATCCCCGCGCTATTCATAGCAACAGGCAAAAGCTATAGAGAGAGAAAAGTGAAATTAGAACTCTGCAATAGAACTTTCTTCTCAAGGATTTACAACTTCTCTCCTATAGCGACTGCGTCAATTTCCAGCAAGAATATTGAGGACGGAACGAAATTTTGGACTCCTAAGCAGTATCAGGGAAGCCATCAAAATGTATCAGTCCTACTCTCCCACGTACCTGTTTGACTGGCGGCAATGCCTTTGCGGCAACGCTGCTCCCCCTCTTTACAGTGATACCTACCCCTCCGGCTAGGTGCACCTGCTGTAAAACCCTCGGCGCAGGATGACGTGCCACCCCTTTTCAGCCACTTAGGCTGGTATTTCACCATGTGATGCTCATTGAAGTTTGTAGTAATGGAGACACTCATGAAGACTTTGACCCCTATCGCTGTAGCCCTAACCCTGGCCATCAGTGGAACCGCTTACGCGGGCGGCAACACTGCCACTCAGGACCAGAATGGCGGCCACAACAATGCCACTATCGATCAGACCGGGCCGCTGACCTGGGATAACAACGCTATGCAGGAACAACATGGCCATAGCAATGATGCAGAGATCACTCATAGCATTGAACTCGGCAGCTATGGGTACCAGTACCAGGAAGGTGATCACCACTCGGCAGAGTTGCTGCAAAGCGGCGGTGCCGGCAACGAGTCGTTCAGCTTCCAGTCCGGCACCACCAACGTGTCTGAGACCTACCAGATTGGACAGCTCGGCAGCTACTCCGCCCATCAGCAATCTGGGGACAACCACTACGCCCTCACCTATCAGTTTGCAGGTGTTGGTAACATGGTGATGATTAGCCAGATGGACAGCCACAACACGGCAACCGCCACCCAGGTTGTTAGCGTTGGCTCTGAGACCGTTATCCGTCAGAGAGGAGAGCTGCACAACGCAGATACCTTCCAGAGCGGCTTTGGCCACGATGCCGGCATGCGCCAGTCCGGTGAATCCAATGATGGTGATATTCGTCAGGTGGGTGGTGATCACTACGCCCGTATGCGTCAGCGTGGCCACAATCAGGAAGCGGATATTTCACAGGCAGGGTACGACCACAGTGCGAGTGCCCGCCAGAGAGGCCACCACAATGATGTGTACCTGGGACAGATCGGTTCTGGGCACAGCGCAACAGCACGCCAATCAGGACACAACAATAACAGCCTGGTGGGACAATTCGGCCTCTATGAAACTGCTACGGTAATGCAGTCTGGCCATGCTAACCAAAGCCTCGTATTCCAGTAGAACGGGCAACAACAAAAAAGGGCGGCCCATGGCCGCCCTTTTTTTTATCGCTTGTAATTTACAGGTGCTCAACCGCATCGATTTCGTACTCCACCGCACCGGAAGGTGTTTGGACTACCACCACATCACCCACTTCCTTGCCGATCAGCGCACGGGCAATCGGGGAGTTCACCGAGATCTTGTGCTTTTTCACATCGGCTTCGTCGTCACCCACAATTTTGTATGTGACTTCCTTCTCATCATCCAGGTGAATAATCGTTACCGTAGTGCCGAAAATTACCTTGTCACTGGGCTCAATGCTTTTCACATCAATGACCAGAGAGTGGGAAAGCTTGCTTTCGATTTCCTGGATACGGCCTTCGATAAAGCCCTGCTTTTCCCGCGCCGCGTGGTATTCGGCATTTTCCTTTAAATCACCGTGTTCGCGCGCTTCAGCAATCGCCTGTACAACGGTAGGGCGTTCAACTTTTTTCAGATTGTCCAGCTCTGAGCGCAGCGCTTCTGCGCCTTCAACGGTCATTGGTACCCGGTTCAATGTGGGACCTCCATTATTGTTACGACGAAACCGGGCCCAGTGAGATCACGGGGCCCGGTTGGATTTCACAAGTTGGTTTTAAAGCTATTAAGACAGCTTTACGACACGCTGGTGAAGGTCTTGCAGGCGGCGAACCTGTAGCGGCTGCTCCTGACGCATGGCCATCGCCATGGCCTGGGCCGCTGCCAGGGTGGTGGTGTAACACACCTGGTGGTTCTCGGCACTGCGACGGATATCCGCAGAGTCGCGAATCGCCTGGCGCCCTTCGGTAGTGTTCACTACCAGCGCAATCTCGTCATTCTTAATCATATCGACGATATGCGGGCGACCTTCACTCATCTTGTTGACGGTTGTAACGGGAATATTGTTTTCTTGCAAGACCTTGGCGGTGCCGCGGCTGGCAATTACTTCGAAGCCAAGCTCCACCAGATCGCGAGCTACGCCCACTGCGTCGGCCTTGTCGAAGTCACGCACAGAGATAAATGCGCGTCCGGACTCCGGCAGGCGGTCGCCAGCGGCAACCAGGCCCTTGTCGAAGGCTTCTGCGAAGGTAGCGCCTACGCCCATTACTTCGCCGGTGGATTTCATCTCGGGGCCGAGAATCGGGTCCACTTTAGGGAACTTGTTGAACGGGAATACAGACTCTTTAACGGAGTAGTAGTCCGGTACGATTTCTTCGGTAAAGCCCTGCTCCTGCAAGCTGATACCCGCCTGACAGCGCGCAGCCACTTTCGCCAGTGAAGTGCCGATGCACTTGGAGACGAAAGGTACGGTACGGGAAGCGCGCGGGTTTACCTCGATCACGTAGATCTCGCCGTCCTGGTAGGCCAGCTGGGTATTCATCAGGCCGACTACACCCAGTTCGCGGGCCATGGCTTTCACTTCTTCGCGCATACGGTCCTGCACATCCGCCGGCAGGCTGTAAGGCGGCAGGGAGCAGGCGGAGTCACCGGAGTGAACACCACACTGTTCAATGTGCTGCATGATGGCGCCGATCACAACGTCCTTGCCATCGGATACCGCATCGATATCCACCTCAATGGCGGCGTTGAGGAAGTGGTCCAGCAGTACCGGCGCTTCGTCGGAAACCTGTACCGCTTCTTTCATGTAGGTGAGCAGCTCGTCTTCTTTGTAGACGATCTCCATGGCGCGGCCGCCCAGTACGTAAGATGGGCGCACAACCAGCGGGTAGCCCACGTCTTTCGCCGCCTGAATGGCTTCGGAGACAGAGCGCACGATAGCGTTCTTCGGCTGCTTGAGGCCGAGACGCATGATCATCTGCTGGAAGCGCTCGCGGTCTTCGGCGCGGTCGATCTGCTCTGGGGTGGTACCAATAATCGGTACACCTTCGTTGGCCAGGTAGCGCGCCAGGTTCAGCGGAGTCTGGCCGCCAAACTGTACGATCACGCCTTCCGGCTTCTCTTTGGCAACGATTTCCAGCACGTCTTCCAGGGTTACCGGCTCGAAGTAGAGGCGATCGGAAGTGTCATAGTCGGTGGAAACAGTCTCCGGGTTACAGTTGACCATGATGGTCTCGTAACCGTCTTCGCGCATCGCCAGGGCGGCGTGTACACAGCAGTAGTCGAACTCGATGCCCTGACCGATACGGTTGGGGCCACCGCCGAGTACCATGATTTTCTTTTTGTCGGACGGCTGCGCTTCGCACTCCTCATCGTAGGTGGAGTACATGTAAGCAGTAGAGGTGCTGAACTCAGCAGCACAGGTGTCCACGCGCTTGTAAGACGGGAATACGCCCAGCTTGTGGCGGAATTCGCGCACAGTCTTCTGGCTCACCCCCAGCAGGTCCGCCAGGCGGCGATCGGAGAAGCCTTTGCGCTTGAGGAAGCGCATTTGCTCAGTGGTCAGCGCCGAGGTAGGCAGTGACTTGAGCGGCTCTTCGATTTTGATCAGCTCTTCGATCTGTACCAGGAACCAGGGATCGATACCGGACAGGTCGTAAACTTCGCCGACGCTCATGCCCATACGGAAGGCGTCGCCCACGTACCAGATGCGCTCGGCCCCCGGAACGGAGAGTTCGCTGCGCAGGCGGGTCTCAGCGCCGTCTTTGCTCGGGTCAATCTTGCTTTCCAGGCCGAAGCTGCCCACTTCCAGACCGCGCAGGGCTTTCTGCATGGACTCCTGGAATGTGCGGCCGATTGCCATCACTTCACCCACAGACTTCATCTGAGTGGTCAGGCGTGCATCAGCTTCACCGAATTTCTCAAAGGTGAAGCGCGGGATCTTGGTGACAACGTAATCGATAGACGGCTCGAAAGACGCTGGGGTAGCACCGCCAGTGATATCGTTCTGCAACTCGTCCAGGGTGTAACCCACTGCCAGCTTGGCCGCGACCTTGGCGATCGGGAAGCCGGTGGCCTTGGAGGCCAGTGCGGAGGAGCGGGATACTCGGGGGTTCATCTCGATCACAACTACGCGGCCAGTCTTCGGGCAAACGCCGAACTGTACGTTGGAGCCGCCGGTTTCAACGCCGATCTCGCGCAATACCGCGATAGAGGCGTTACGCATCAGCTGGTATTCCTTGTCGGTCAGCGTCTGCGCCGGGGCAACGGTGATGGAGTCACCGGTGTGTACGCCCATCGGGTCGAAGTTCTCGATGGAACATACGATGATGCAGTTGTCGTTCTTATCGCGAACCACTTCCATCTCGTACTCTTTCCAGCCGAGCAGGGATTCGTCGATCAGCAATTCGTTGGTGGGGGAGAGGTCGAGACCGCGCTTACAGATCTCTTCAAACTCCGGCCAGTTGTAGGCCACACCGCCACCGGAACCACCCATGGTGAAGGACGGACGGATAATCACCGGGAAGCCGAACTCTTCCGGCACTTTCTTCGCCTCTTCCATGGAGTGGACGATCTTGGCGCGCGGAGTTTCCAGGCCGATGGCCTTCATCGCCTTGTCGAACAGGTCGCGGTCTTCCGCTTTCTCGATAGCGTCTTTGTCCGCACCGATCAGCTCGACATTGAACTCCTTCAGGACACCGTGCTTATCCAGGTCCAGGGCGCAGTTCAGTGCTGTCTGGCCACCCATGGTGGGCAGGATAGCGTCGGGGCGCTCCTGCTCAATAATCTTGGCAACGGTGCGCCACTCCACCGGCTCGATGTAGGTGGCATCGGCCATGGCCGGGTCGGTCATGATGGTGGCCGGGTTGGAGTTCACCAGGATCACCCGGTAACCCTCTTCACGCAGCGCCTTACAGGCCTGGGCGCCGGAGTAGTCAAATTCGCACGCCTGGCCGATCACGATGGGGCCTGCGCCGATAATCAGAATGCTTTGGATATCTGTGCGTTTTGGCATCTTTCTTCCGTTCTACTACCGGCAAAGGCCGGCTGCGCTAAATTTCATTCGTTTCTTGTTAAAACCGCCGCAAAAGCGGCGGTTAATTGCCCTACCCTGGGCGGCTACGCCCTTAGGCGCGCTCTTTCATCAAATCGATAAAGTGGTCGAACAGCGGCGCCACATCGTGTGGGCCCGGGCTCGCTTCCGGGTGTCCCTGGAAGCTGAAAGCCGGCTTGTCCTTCAGGTGAATACCCTGCAAGGTACCGTCGAACAGGGACTTGTGGGTAACTTCCACATTGTCCGGCAGGCTGTCGGCGTCCACTTCGAAACCGTGGTTCTGCGCGGTGATCATCACCTTGGTGCTGTTCAGGTCTTGTACCGGGTGGTTACCACCGTGGTGACCGAACTTCATCTTGGCAGTTTTACCGCCCACCGCCAGGCCCAACAGCTGGTGGCCCAGGCAGATGCCGTAGGTGGGGATGCCCGCGTCCAGGATTTCGCGGATAGCGGTGATCGCGTACTCACAGGGCTCGGGGTCGCCGGGGCCATTGGACAGGAATACACCGTTGGGATTCATCGCCAGTACTTCGGAAGCCGGGGTCTCCGCCGGTACTACGGTGATGTCACAGCCGCGATCCACCAGCATACGCAGGATATTGCGCTTCACACCGAAGTCGTAAGCCACTACTTTGAAGGGCTGTTCCGGCGCGGCCTTGTGGCCTTCGCCCAGTTCCCAGGTACCTTCGCTAAAGGGGTAGGCTTCCTTGGTGCTCACTACCTTGGCCAGGTCCATCCCTTTCAGACCGGCAAATTCCTTGGCCTTGGCCAGGGCTTCTTCGCGGTCGATATTGTCACCGGCAACGATGCAACCGCTCTGTGCACCCTTGTCGCGCAGCAGGCGGGTCAGGCGACGAGTGTCGATATCGGCGATACCGACAATATTGCGCTCGCGCAGGTAGTCCTCCAAGGACTGCTCGTTGCGGAAGCTGCTGGCCAGCAGCGGCAGGTCGCGGATTACCAGGCCGGCGGCCCAGATATCAGCGCACTCTTCGTCTTCCTGGTTGGTGCCAGTGTTGCCGATGTGCGGGTAGGTCAGAGTCACAATCTGGCGGGCGTAGGAGGGATCGGTGAGGATCTCCTGGTAGCCGGTCATGGATGTGTTGAACACGACCTCGCCAACAGAACTGCCATGGGCACCGATTGCGCGTCCTTCAAAGACACTACCATCTGCGAGCACCAGCAGCGCGGGAGTTGTACTCTGCATAAAGTTGTGGGGCATGAAAGCCTCCGACGTAGGGACAGCTTTAGTCAAATTGAACTCCAATCTTCAGAACTGCTTCCGGGCGGGGTTTGCGGGCTTCGGAGCACGCGGGCTCCTGACTGGTGCGCGCATAAAAAAGCGAGATGAAACATCGCAGCTTCATCTCGCTTTAAAAATCTGTTCACGCGTGATTCTCACAAAGTGGCCGACGGTTGCCGCCAGCTTTTTAGTAGGCTCACGCTGCGCGATTCAGCTTCGCGGCACCGGCCCAAATCGGGCGCAGATTCTACGCGAATTCACCTCTGGACGCTAGTGCAAAAATACGCCAGGCTACTTTCCCTGAAAATCTCACTCCGGCTTGCGTCCCAACCGGAAAAGACTGCTGCCCATTTTCAGCTCCGCCTTCTCCAGCATGGTCTTGTTCATCCGCAGGGCCACCTCCCGGCCGCTGTCGGCAAACTCGATCATACCGCCAGTGGCGGCAAAGCGCTCGGCATCGCTCACCGTCAGTACCGGGAAAAATTCCAGTGCCACCAGCGCCTTGAGCAGTGTGGGGCGATCCAGGGTACTCAGCACCACAATTTGGCACTTGCGCGCCCGCAGCATCTCCTTGACTTCGATCTTTTCAAGCTCCACATCCCGCCCATCAATACGCTGATTCTTGAATCGGGCCGCCAGTGGCTCACCGAGAGAGTCCCCACCCATCAGGCACACCTTGAACGGGGCACCGCTGTTGGCAAAGGCATTGACCGGCCACTGCAGGTGGTAGGCGAAGTGCACTATGTAATCCACCATTACCCGCCGCCCCAAAGGCGTATCGGAGAGCTGCACCGCAGCCTGGGCACCCACTCCGGTGAAAAGTACGGTCAGGAGAAGTATCAGGGCGGGAATAGTGCGAAGTGAACCTGGGCTGGATATCGTCATAGAAGCTCAAACCCTGCGGTTTGCATCTCCCGAAAGGAAGCTGCGGTGGGCTGTTACCCGCAGCGGCCAAAGCTCGCTGCGGCTCTATTTGCGCGCCAGCGAAAAGCCCGGCCACCTACTCAGGTTAGCCCAACGCAAAGGCCCCCGCCGGGACCAGAGTTACAGCGCCTAAAGATCCTCCCCCGGCAATATCGGGCGCCACTTCAACGCCTTTTCGATAGATATGATCATGGCTCCAGCCACATCCTTGCGCGTAGCGCTCTCGATGCCTTCAAGTCCCGGCGAGGAATTGACCTCCAATAACAGCGGCCCCTTGCGGGAGCGAATAATATCCACACCCGCCACCTTGAGCCCCAACACCTTGGCGGCCTTGACCGCCAGGCGCTTCTCCTCTGCGGTGACCTTCACTACTGAAGCCGTACCGCCCTGGTGAATATTGGCACGAAATTCCCCCGGTGCCGCCTCACGCTGGATCGAGGCCACCACACGACCGTCGATAACAAATAGGCGAAGATCCTTACCCTCCGCCTCGCGAATAAACTCCTGTACCAGGAGATTGGCCTTGAGGGACTTAAACGCATTAATCACCGACTCCCCGGCCTTGCGGGTTTCTGCCAAAACCACACCGCGCCCCTGGGTTCCCTCCAGCAACTTCACCACCAATGGCGCACCGCCCACCATTTCGATCAGCTCGTTGGTATCCACTGGGGAATTGGCAAACCCGGAGGTTGGGATATTTAATCCACTTTGTTGCAGCAACTGCAGGGAAAATAATTTATCCCGCGACTGGCTGATAGCAGCGGAGCCATTCAAGGCAAAAATATCCAGGCTCTCAAAGTGCCGCGTCAGCGCACAACCGTAAAAAGTCTGGCTGGGGCGAATGCGGGGAATAACCGCATCCAGGCTATTGAGTATTCGGCCATCCCGGTAATGCACTTCCGGCTCATCAGGGTCGAGCTTCATGTAGCACTGGCGGATATCGAGAAAACTCATGCGGTGTCCGCGCTCGGCTCCCGCTTCCATAATGCGCCGGTTGCTATAGAGATCCGGGTTCGATGCCAACAGCCCGATGCGCAGGCCGGTACCGGCAATATGGTGCTCATCCCGATAATATTCATCCAACTGGCTTTTCGGGATATCGCCAATACAGAAGCTCTCAGCCGGATCTACCAGCATTCGCCCAATCATGGCTTCGCGCCCCAGCAACATGCGATAGCCCATGCTGTCCCGATTGGTCAGGGTCAGTTCGATATCCCAGACACTGCCACCAATGGAAATAGAGGTACGAATTACCGGGCGTTTTTCGCTTTCACCGGAGGAGCTGCGCACCAGCCTTTTATCCAAAAGCCGCGCCTCACAACGCACTGATGGGCGGCGCTGGTGCTGCAGTGGATGCGCCTCAAAACTCACCCAGGGTTCGCCATCGCGCTTGAAGGTATGGATGTTGTAAGCGTGCAAACAGGAAGTTTTAGCCCCGGAGTCCACACGCACCTTAATCGCCGGGACGCCGAGTGCGGGAAGCCCGCACCACTCCTCGCTGCCGACAATCAGCTTTCTTTCCAATCGAGATTCCTCAAAGGAAGGTTACAGGGTGACCGGTCGAACGAATGTTGCCGGCCTTTTAGTTTTACCCGCAAAAATGGCGGGCAAATGAAAATCGAAAATTTCTTTCACAGCGCCCCTGCAGGCGCTGAATTTATTTACTCTAAGTAAGATTAGTTAAGGCCGAGCACATCGCGCATATCGTAGTGCCCCGGTGCCCGCGCACTCCCTTCCTCTCCCATCATCCACAGTGCCGCGCGCACAGCACCGCGAGCAAAAGAGAGCCTGCTGCTGGCGCGGTGGCTAATTTCGACCCGCTCACCTTCCGCCAGGAACATCACCGAGTGTTCACCTACCACATCACCACCGCGCACTGTCGCAAAACCGATAGTGTCCCGATCGCGGGCACCGGTTTGACCTTCGCGGCCGTAAACTGCCACTTTATCCAGGTCGCGCCCCAGAGTTTCCGCAATCACTTCTCCCATACTCAGTGCCGTGCCAGAAGGTGCATCCACTTTGTGGCGATGATGGGCTTCGACAATCTCAATATCGGCCTCTTCAGCCATTACCCGCGCAGCAGTTTCCAACAATTTAAAGCACAGGTTTACCCCGGTGGAAAAATTACTGGCGAGGCACAGCGGCACCTGATCCGCATAAGCCAATACTTTATTTTTTTGCTCGCTATCAAAGCCCGTGGTGCCGATTACAATGGGGAGATTTTTCTCCGCGCAATAGGCAGTATTTTCCACAGTCGCTTTAGGGGCAGTGAAATCAATAAGTACGTCAAAGTCTGCCTTATCGAGGCTGTCCACAATAGCGAGGCCGCTGCGGCCCAGACCGGCAACTTCACCGGCATCGGCGCCGACCAAGCTGGAGCCAGGCCGCACTATAGCCGCTGACAGTTCGGCTTTATCAGACAGGGACAAAGCCTCCGCCAACGCTCGTCCCATTCGACCACCAAATCCCGTCACCGCCACTTTTACCGCCATCACAGCACTCCAGTCCAAATCTATAAGGTTCTGGATTCTACAACGCACCCGGTAGAGCGCATAGATACCAGTAAGCCAGTATTAGCGAGCCTAAAAATCGCTAGTCACTCCGCAAAAGTAAAACAAAAAGAAATATCCACATATTTTTAAATTGCCAAGAGGATACTTGCGCAAAACGCGATATCAGCGGCCACTGCTACGCTTTACTGTGAGGGGTAAATGGAGCGCCAATATGCGACTGATGATCCTGTCCAACCATCTACCACACATCATGGTGGTAGTGATCTCTCTGAGCCTGGCTTTTGGCAGCACGCCGGCATCTGCCCAGCAGCAAAATGCCAATCCAGACTTTTGGGAGAAGTATGATGATATTACCGATTGGGTGACGCTGCGTTTGCAGCTCACCCCGGGACAGGAAAAAACCGTATTACCCATTATGCAAAAAAGCTTCGCAGAGAAAAAAGCGGTGCTGGAAAAATACGGATTACTCAGTGGTGAAAAGGTCGCTCTAACCCCCAAGCAACGCGGCGAAATTGGCGCTCAATTCGCAGCTATCAGCCTGGAAACACACAAAGAATTGGAAGGTATTTTAAATAAGGAGCAACTGCGCAAAGCGCAAAAAATCCAACAGGAATTCCTGAGTGAATTCGCAGCCCGCTTGAGAACCAAAACTTCCCAATAGAAGGCGTTCCATTGGGGGGATAAAACTCGCCTGGAAATAAAAAAGGCTCGAAAGTTAATGCTCTCGAGCCTTTTTGAATAGGCAACCCGCAAACAATTTAAGGTTTTGCCGGTGCTAACAGCGATTAAAGTTTCATATCACCAAAGAAGTTTTTCACTCCTTCAAACCAACCGGTCTGACGCGGTGAATTTTTCTTTTCGCTGAGGGTATTAGAGAACTCTTGCAGCAAATCTTTTTGCTTGCCGGACAAGTTCACTGGGGTTTCTACCACAACGCGACACAGCAGGTCGCCGGTTGCACCACCGCGAACCGGGGAAACACCCTTGCCGCGCAGGCGGAACAGTTTGCCGGTCTGGCTCTCTGCCGGAATCTTCAGCTTCACTTTACCGTCGAGAGTCGGCACTTCCAGCTCGCCACCGAGGGCAGCGGAAACAAAGCTGATCGGCACTTCGCAGTAGAGGTTCTTGCCATCACGCTGGAACAGATCGTGCTCTTTCACCACCACCTGTACATAGAGATCTCCAGCGGGGCCGCCATCGGGCCCGGCTTCACCTTCACCGGACAGGCGAATGCGATCGCCGGTATCCACACCCGGCGGTACCTTAACGGACAGGGTTTTGGTTTCCTCTACACGACCGCGACCGTGACAGCTGCCACAGGGATCGGAGATAGTGGTACCGCGACCGCGACAGTTGGGGCAGGTTTGCTGAACAGAGAAGAAACCCTGCTGCATACGCACCTGGCCAGCACCACCACAGGTGCCACAGGTTTGCGGAGAGGAACCGGGCTTGGCCCCGGAACCGCTACAGGTACCACAGGCTGCCAGAGTCGGAACGCGAATCTTGACCGTGGTGCCGCGCACCGCGTCTTCCAGGTCCAATTCCAGGTCATAGCGCAGATCGGAACCGCGAGCGGGGCCGCCGCGACGGCCACCGCCGCCACCACCGAAGATATCGCCGAACACATCGCCAAAAATATCGGAGAAGCCACCGAATCCACCAGCGCCGCCACCGCCCATCTGGCCTTCCACACCGGCGTGGCCAAACTGGTCATAAGCTGCGCGCTTCTCGGAATCCGACAAAACCTCGTAGGCCTCATTGGCCTCCTTGAATTTGTTCTCAGATTCCTTGTCATCGGGGTTACGGTCCGGGTGAAACTTCATTGCCACCCGGCGGTAGGCTTTTTTCAGCTCTGCATCCGAAGCGCCGCGCTCGACGCCGAGGACTTCGTAATAATCGCGTTTCGACATAAAACTATGTTCTCTGGTCCGGCATCAAGAACGGCCAAACTCTCTTTCTACTTCTCGGTTTCTAACTAAGCCCCGCGAACGGAGCACCACCAAAACTGCGAAAACTCGGCAAATATTGGCAGATACCTGAAACAACACAGGGCGCGGGCCTCTGAAAGTAAGGCGCCGCGCCCCTGAAGTTCTCCGGCGGCCACTTTAAAAGCTGCCACCGGAATTGCAAGCGAACGCTTACTTACCTTCTTTTTTGTCGTCCTTAACTTCTTCGAACTCTGCGTCTACCGCGTCGTCGCCAGCGGAGGACTGCTGCTCGCCCTGGGCACCAGCGCCAGCGGCACCTTCAGCACCAGCGGCTTGAGCCTGCTCGGCGTACATCTTCTGAGCAACCGGACCGGAAGCTTCAGTCAGCTTGGTAGTTGCAGCTTCCATCGCAGCTTTGTCGTTGCCTTTAACGGCTTCTTCCGCTTCGGTAACAGCCGCTTCAATAGCTGCTTTCTCTTCAGCGGTAGCTTTGTCGCCAGCTTCTTCCAGAGTTTTCTTGGTCGCAGAAATCAGGCCGTCGAGCGTGTTACGAGTCTGCACCAGCTCTTCGAACTGCTTGTCCGCTTCAGCATTAGCTTCAGCGTCCTGAACCATCTTATCGATCTCGTCCTCGGACAGGCCGGAGGAAGCCTGGATCACAATGGACTGCTCTTTACCAGTGGCCTTGTCCTTCGCGTGTACGTGCAGGATACCGTTGGCATCGATGTCGAAGGTTACTTCGATCTGTGGCATGCCGCGCGGTGCCGGTGGGATATCGGCCAGGTCGAAACGACCCAGGGATTTGTTCTGTGCAGCCTGCTTGCGCTCACCCTGAACCACGTGAATGGTTACCGCAGTCTGGTTGTCATCCGCAGTGGAGAAAACCTGGGACTTCTTGGTGGGGATAGTGGTGTTCTTGTCGATCAGCGGAGTCGCAACGCCACCCATGGTTTCGATACCCAGGGTCAGCGGGGTTACGTCCAGCAGCAGTACGTCTTTAACGTCACCGGACAGTACGGCACCCTGGATAGCAGCACCCATGGCAACGGCTTCGTCGGGGTTAACGTCTTTGCGCGGCTCTTTGCCGAAGAACTCGGTTACTTTCTGCTGAACCATTGGCATACGGGTCTGACCGCCTACCAGGATCACTTCGTCTACACCGGAAGCGGACAGGTCGGCGTCTTGCAGAGCGATTTTTACCGGCTCCAGGGAGCGGGTAACCAGCTCTTCTACCAGGCTTTCCAGCTTGGCGCGGGTCAGTTTAACCACCAAGTGCTTGGGACCAGTGGCGTCTGCAGTGATGTACGGCAGGTTGACTTCGGTCTGCTGGCTGGAGGACAGCTCGATCTTGGCTTTTTCCGCAGCTTCTTTCAGGCGCTGCATTGCCAGGGGGTCACCTTTCAGGTCGATGCCCTGGTCTTTCTTGAACTCGTCTGCGAGGTATTCGATCAGTCGCAGGTCGAAGTCTTCACCACCGAGGAAAGTGTCACCGTTGGTGGACAGTACTTCGAACTGCTTCTCGCCGTCTACGTCGGCAATTTCGATGATGGAGATATCGAAGGTACCACCACCCAGGTCGTATACCGCTACAGTGCGGTCACCGCCCTGCTTGTCCAGGCCGTATGCCAGCGCAGCGGCAGTCGGCTCGTTGATAATACGCTTAACGTCCAGGCCAGCAATGCGGCCGGCGTCTTTGGTGGCCTGACGCTGGGAGTCATTGAAGTAAGCCGGTACGGTAATTACTGCCGCTTCAACTTTCTCACCGAGGAAGTCTTCCGCAGTCTTTTTCATTTTCTTCAGGACTTCGGCAGAGATCTGCGGCGGAGCTTTTTTATCGCCTTTCACTTCTACCCAAGCGTCGCCGTTGTCAGCTTCAGTGATGGTGTAAGGAACCATCTTGATATCTTTCTGGACAACGTCGTCTTTGAATTTACGGCCGATCAAACGCTTAACCGCAAACAGAGTATTTTGGGGATTGGTCACCGCCTGACGCTTGGCAGACTGACCTACCAGAATTTCGTTGTCGTCAGTGAAGGCAACAATAGAAGGTGTAGTGCGATCGCCTTCGGCGTTTTCGATTACACGCGCTTTGTCACCATCCAGTACCGCTACACAGCTGTTAGTGGTACCCAGGTCGATGCCGATAATTTTTCCCATCTGTAAAATCCTCTTTTGATGCGCGCTGCCAGCTCTGTTCTATTTACACCGCGCGAATAATTCTTGATGTCAGCTATATTGGTGCCGGCCGCTAAATTTCAAGGCCGCTTTACACTTCTGCCGTTACGGCGCTTTGCTGACCACCACCATGGCCGGGCGAACCAGGCGGCCATTGAGGCGATAACCTTTTTGAAACACATCCAGAACCGTGTTCGGCTCCACCTCGCCGTTGGGCACCTGGGTCATAGCCTGGTGCAGCTCTGGGTCGAAGGGCTCACCGGCCGGATCGACAACTTCCACAGCATTTTTCGTCAGGGTTTCAACGAAAGATTTGTGGGTCAGCTCGATACCTTCTACCAAGGCCTTGTTGGCTTCGTCGGCCGTATCGATCGTCGCCAGTGCACGCTCGAGGTTGTCCACTACAGGCAGCAAGTCCTGTAGCAACTTCTCTACCGCAAATTTGCGCGCTCGCTCGATATCCTGTTGCGCGCGGCGACGGGCGTTCTGCTCTTCCGCCTGGGCGCGCAGGGCCATATCCTTGTGCGCTGCCAGCTGCTCCTGCAACTTGATAATTTCCTCGTGCAGGGCATCGGCACCTTCGGCCTCTTCCCGCAGGGCTTCCTCGGCAAGTTCGCTTTCTATAGAGGAAGGGTCTTCAATCTCTGCTGAAACGCCCTCTTCTGTAGCTGGTGCGTGCTCCGCCCCCTCTTTAATCTGATCTTCTTCGCTGCGCTCTCTGGCCACTGCTTTCTCCGTCGCGTCGACTCTGTCAGTAATGTGAGTTGAGCCCGTCTCTCGGGCACTGGAGCCTATATGGGGACATCCCCGCACAGTTCAAGTGGTTTTTCGCGCTAGCGCACATCCTCAGAGTAATGTGGCCCCGCCCCTATAGCTAACCGGGAACGAATACTGTATAAATAACCACTAATTGGGCCGGGCGCCCGCCGATTAGCAAGGACACAAGCGATCTCTATGCTGCTGCATCTGTCTATCAGCCAATTCACCCTGGTGGACCAACTGGAGTTGGAGTTTGGTCCCGGTACCAGCACCCTGACCGGCGAGACCGGCGCGGGTAAGTCAATCACCTTAGATGCCCTCGGCCTGGCGCTGGGCGGTCGCGGCAGCGCTGAGCTTGTGCGCACCGGCGCCAATCGCGCCGATATCAGCGCCACATTTGATATCGCCGAGCACCCCAGCGCCGCCAGCTGGCTCGAGTCCCAGGAACTGGACGCCGGGCAGGAAGTCATTCTGCGCCGCACTATCGGCGCCGACGGCCGCTCCCGCGCCTATATCAACGGCCAACCGGTCACCCTTCTGCAGCTACGCGCCCTGGGCGAGCAGCTAATCGATATCCACAGCCAGCACGAACACCAATCCCTGCTGAAGAAAGAAACGCACCTGCGCCTGCTGGATGAATACGCCCAGGCCCAGGAACTCGCCGCAGAGACTCGCAGCCGCTTCAAAACCTGGCGGGATCACTATCGCCGTTATCGCACCCTGGCCGACAGCGCCGAGGAAGCCGAAGCCCGCCGCCACTTGCTGGAATACCAGCTTAAGGAACTGGATCAGCTGGGCTTGAGCGAAGGGGAAATAGAGTCCCTCGAGAGCGAACAGCAACAGCTGGCCAATGCGGGGGAAATCCTCAGTGGCAGCTACCAGTTGGCCGCTTTCTTGTCCGGCGGTGAGGGCGATATCGCCGAACAGCTGCACCGCGCCCTGCAACTGCTGTCCTCCATGCCCGGGCAGGCTCCAGCCTTAGTGGAAGTGGCACAGATGCTCGACAGTGCGCGCATCCAGGTGGATGAGGCCGCAGCCACCCTCTCCCGACATATCGATCGCTTCGAGATGGACCCGGAACGGCTCTCCGAAGTTGAAGACAGGCTCAGCGCCATCTACCAGGCGGCGCGCAAACACCGAGTCCAACCGCGGGAACTGCCGGCTCTGCAGCAACAGTTACAGGCAGAGCTGGACGATATCGGCAGCCCAGATGCCCTGGAGCGCCTTGCCGCAGATTGTGAACAACTGGAGAAGCAGTACAGAAAAGTTGCCGGCAAACTCAGCAAACTGCGCAGTAAAGCGGCAGCTTCGCTGGCGGAGGCCGTGAACGGCCAGCTGGCCGACCTGGCCATGCCTCACGCTCGAGTAGAGCTATCACTACAAGAGCTGGATACGCCCAATAGCCAGGGACTTGAAGAAGCAGAAATTTTAATTTCCACCAACCCGGGCCAACCGCCTCGCCCCCTGGGCAAGATTGCCTCCGGCGGTGAACTCTCCCGGGTCAGTCTGGCAATCCAGGTGGTAACTGCGCAAACCTCCCGCACCCCCACCCTGGTATTCGACGAGGTGGATGTGGGTATCGGCGGTGCCACCGGTGATGTGGTGGGCCGCCTGCTGCGCCAACTGGGAGAAACCCGCAATGGCCGCAGCGGCCAGGTGATCTGTGTGACCCACTTGGCCCAGGTAGCGGCGCGAGCCCACCGCCAATACCTGGTGGAGAAGCACAGCGATGGCGAAAGTGTTTTTGTGGCACTGCGCGAACTCACCAACGGCGAGCGCCGCGAAGAAGTGGCGCGTATGCTCGGCGGCGCCCCCACCGCCCAATCCCTGGCTCATGCCGAGGAAATGCTGGAGAGAATTTAATCCCCCAAACCCCTCTCTCGGGCTGGCTATGGAGTCAGCCCCACCTCCTTCGATACGATTCCCGAGCCAATGCCACCAAAGGGCAAAAATGGTGCATTTTGGTAAGCAATCTTATACCGTAGATCAATAAATGACCGCCACACAATCCGGTAAACCACCCCTTTCATCGGATATATGTGCCGATTTAGGACAAACGCACAAATATGACTGGGAGCGGCAGGTAAAGTCACCATATACTTGGCGGCTTATTTTTCGATGTATGAGTAGTCCCGGCCGAGGTTATGCAGAGAACGATTTTCAACACCCCAATTGTCACCCCAATCCTCCGCTTGGTTGCACGGGTGCTACTGAAGTTGCACGGCTGGCGTGTCAAAGCTGACGAGCAGTCTCTCAAACTAAAGCAGTACGTATTGATCGGCGCCCCCCATACCACTAACTGGGATGGCTATTACTTTATTCTCGCCGCACTCAAACTGAAGATGACCCCGCAGTGGATGGGCAAAGACAAGCTGTTTACCTTCCCCCTGGGTGGCCCCATGCGCTGGTTCGGCGGTATCGCCGTAGACCGCAGCAAAGCCAACAACCTGGTGGATGCCACCGCCAGGCAGTTCAAACTGCGCAAAGAACTGGTTATCGCTATTCCCCCCGAGGGCACTCGCGGTTTGGCGGAACGCTGGAAGACCGGCTTTTACCATATCGCCCGCAACGCCAGGGTTCCGGTAGTACTCGGCTATATCAGCTTCCCCAAAAAAGAAGTGGGTATCGGCCCGATAGCGCAATTCAGTGAAAACCTGGAAGCCGAGCTGTTGAAGCTCAAGGAATTTTACGCGGATAAAATTGGCAAGTTCCCAGAGCTTTACACCCCACCCTGCCAGTCGTAACACTCAGCGTAAGCATTTGAAGGGTGCGGTGAATACCGCACCCGGAAGAATCACTTCTCTTTTTCTGTCACATACAGAACCAGGCTGTGGCCAGTCAGCTCATAGCCGTGCTCTTCAGCGATCTGGCGCTGTAGCTCCTCAATCTCTTCATTGTGGAACTCGATAACCTTACCGGTATCGGTGCACACCATATGGTCGTGGTGATCGCCACGGTCCAGCTCGAATACCGAGTGGCCGCCATCGAAGTTGTGGCGCACTACCAGGCCCGCGCTCTCAAATTGGGTCAATACCCGGTACACAGTAGCTAGGCCGACATCCTCTCCCGCCTCCAGCAACAGCTTATAGACATCCTCAGCACTCAAATGCTGCTCACTAGTGCTTTCGAGCAATTGCAGAATCTTCACCCGCGGCAGAGTGACCTTGAGGCCAGCCTTGCGCAATTCCTGGTTTTCGTTCGACATGTATCAATATTTCCCGGCAGGATTTTAAAAGTTATCCGAAGTTGCCCAAACCCACAGCGGCCATTTATAAAGGATTCCGACCCTGGAGTCCCGTCTGTCAGCGAGCCAACTCTTCAGGTATTATCCCATGCCCTACGGAGTCAGAGAAACCCCGTACTGCTCACTTAGGGCAGAACTGGTAAGTGGAGGAACTTTTTTTCTCCACTTGAGACTAAACTGACTGTTTGTAAGAAATCAGCGTGAGCGCTGCCGTTTGAAACCGAATAATGGAGCAATGAATGCCGCCTAGTCTGAGATTTCTCACTATCGCCTTCCTGTGCAGCTTGCTGGGAGCTTGCACACTCGTAAAATTCCCCGGTGTACACCGTATTGAGGTGCAGCAGGGCAATATCATTACCCAGGAGATGGTGGATCAGCTAAAGCCAGGGATGACGCGACGCCAGGTACAGTTTGTTCTGGGCACTCCGCTGCTGGAAGATACGTACAACCCCAACCGCTGGGATTACGTCAATCGCCTTCGCGACAAGAAAGGCAACATCACCCAAAAGACCTTTAGCGTTTACTTTGATGAAGACTCCCTGGTAGCCACCAGCGGCGACTGGCAGCCCACAGGCTGGCCCTAAGCGGAAGTCCCCTCGGCGCCTTTCTTCTTCTCAGCCATACGCTTGGCTTTCTCGGCGCGCTGCTTGCGCGCCTCTTTGGGATCGGCGATCAAGGGGCGATACACCTCAACCCGATCCCCGGGTTGCAGGACATAACTTTCCGCCGGCGGCAGCCCCTTACTCCCCAGCACCTGGGCAAAAATACCCATCTTTGCCGTATCCGGATCAACTTCGGGATACTCCTTGGGAATTCCCGAGCGAATTAGCGCCTCCCGCGCAGTAGTGCCCTCAGACACCAACAAACGCATCAATCGCTGCTCGTGGGGCAGTGCGTACACCACCTCCACCGAGATTGTTTTCTCTTCTGTCATTGGGGTTTCCCGTAAACTTCTTCCGCGCGCTCACACATAACCGCGACCATCTGGTTGGCCAGGTCACTGAAAATTTTTCCCGCAGCCGCCGCGATCAATCGATTTTTCATCGAAAATGTAAGGGTAAAACTCACCTTACAGGCATTTTCAGCCAGCGGAGTAAATTCCCACAGTCCCTCGAACTGCTCGAAAGGACCATCCACCAGCTTGAGCGTCATCGACTTGGGACGCACTAACTGATTTCGAGTCACAAAGCTCTGCTTTATACCCGCGCGCGACAAATCCAGGCGCGCCTCTAAAGTGGTGTCATCGCTGTGGATAATCTCCGCAGCGCGACAGCCGGGTAAAAATTGCGGGTAACTGGCCACATCGTTGACCAGATCAAACATTTGTTCCGCGCTGTACATCACCAGCGCACTGCGTTCTATTTCAGTCATTCCTACTGTCTAACCCAGTCCATCAGGCAAAATTACCTGGGATTACCGTTGAACGGCTAATTTTGCCAGTCGGCGCTACTCAAGCAAGACAATTCCTGCAACAATCGCATTTTTTACCGGTGGGCCACACTTAGCCCCAGCCGCAGTAACAAAAACTACAAGCATTCAAAAAATAATAGCGAGAGTACTTATGACCGCAGTGAGAGAGCATTTTGGGTCAAGGCTGGGCTTTATCCTGGCCGCAGCAGGTTCCGCAGTCGGTATTGGCAACCTGGTCGCATTCCCTGTAGCAGCCACCAAGAGCGGGGGCGGCGCCTTCTTACTGGTCTACGCTCTCTTCGTATTTCTGATCTGTCTGCCGGTGATGATGGCCGAACTCGCTATGGGACGCCGTTCAGATAAAGACCCCGTCGGGGCCTATCGGCAGATATCCAAAGGCTCCACGCTGTGGAGTATTCCCGGTTGGCTGGCCCTGATCACGCCATTTATGATCGCGGTTTTTTATCTGGTGGTCACCGTATGGGTAATGGGATACCTGGTAGAGATCTTCTCCGGCAACCTGGATAAGCTCGCCACCCCGGATTTCTTTATCCACTTTATCAATACACCCACGGTATTTATTTACCTGGTTGTCCTGATGCTGATCATCAATGCCATTCTCGCTATGGGCGTTAAAGACGGTATCGAGCGTGCCGCAAAAACCCTGATGCCCATGCTGTTTGTCATGTTATTGGGACTGGTGTTCTTTGTACTGACTCTGGATAACGCCGCCCTCGGTTTGCAGTACTACCTGGTACCCGACTTCAGCAAAATTGATGGCAACGTAATCAGTAAAGCCATGGCCCAGGCCTTCTTCTCCCTGTCTCTGGGAATGGGCATCATGATTACCTACGGCTCCTATATGAAGAAGAAGGACTCCATTCCCGGCTCTTCCCGCGCCGTAGCGATTACTGACACTTTGGTAGCCTTTACTGCTGGCCTGCTGATTTTGCCGAGTATTTTCCACTTTAACCCGCAGATTGATCCGACAGAGCTGAGCGACTCGTCCGCCGGTATGATCTTCCTGTTCCTGCCGAAGATTTTCCTCGCTTTGCAAGACGGAATCGGCTACATGGGCGCCAGCGCCGTAGCGGCCATCTTCTTCTTCCTGGTACTGGTTGCCGCCATTACCTCACTGGTTTCCATTATCGAGGTGCCTATCGCCACCCTGCGCGACGAGCGCAACATGGAGCGTAAGAAGGCCATCTACATCGTTGCGGCAGTTCAATTTGTACTGGCCATCGCTTGCGCCGTATCATTCGGTATGGCCACTTGGTTTACAGAGTTTGTACAACTGGCCGGCGCAAACAAGTCGTTCTTCGATTTGGTGGAGATCATCTTCTACGACACCATCCTGCCTTTAAACGGTCTGCTGGTATGTCTGTTCGTGATCTACAAATGGAAGAAATCCAATTTTGATAAAGAGCTGCAAGAAGGTGACAGCAACTTTGCAGGCTCGTTTTCGCAAAAATACGTTAACTTCTCCCTGGGCACTTTTATCCCATTGATACTGCTGCTTATCTTTATCAATACCGTGGCCCTGAAGTTTTTTGGACACAGTTTTATATAGTCACTCGTAGTTTTCATGGCCAAGAAAAAGAAAGCACAAACATCCAATACCATCGCCCTCAACAAGAAGGCCCGCCACGACTATTTCATTGAAGAAAAGTTTGAGGCGGGCGTTGAGATGAAAGGCTGGGAAGTCAAAAGCTGTCGGGAGGGCAAAGCCCAACTGACCGACAGCTATGTCATTTTCAAAAACGGTGAAGCCTGGCTGCTGGGTGCCAACATCCAGCCGCTGCCCAGCGCCTCCACTCACTTTGTTACCGAGCCCGACCGCACCCGTCGCCTGCTGCTCACCAAGCGCGAACTTTCCAAGCTAATCGCCGCTGTTGAGCAGAAGGGCCACACCGTGGTTGCCACAGCCATGTACTGGAAAGGGCATCTGGTGAAGTGCGAAGTCTGCCTTGCCAAAGGTAAGGCGAGCCATGACAAACGCGAGACTGAGAAGAAGCGCGATTGGAACCGCGAAAAGCAGCGCCTAATGCGCTCGGCGCACAAATAGTGCACAGTGAACTATTAGAAGAATAATTACGGGATTTACCATGAGTGCACCGCGAGGACAGTTCAGCTCGAATATTGGCTTTTTGATGGCCGCGGCGGGTTCCGCCGTTGGTCTCGGCAATATTTGGGGCTTTCCAACCAAGGCTGCCAGCAACGGCGGCGCCGCCTTTGTAGTCGCCTACTTATTTCTAGCCTTTGCGCTCGCCTATCCGGCCCTGATGGCCGAACTCACCATCGGCCGCCACGCGCGCCGCAATATGGTGCAGGCGTTACGCTCCATTTCCAATGGGCCCATCAGCCGCTTTTTCGGGGGCCTGACCGGCTTTGGCGGTATCCTGGTGGCCTCCCTGATCCTGAGCTTCTACGCCATTGTGGCGGGCTGGATGGTGGCCCACCTGGCCCAACCTTTCGCCAGCCTGTTCGGCGCCCAGGAAGCGGCCCAGTGGTTGGCCGGTAACAGCACCGATCGCAATATGATCATGACCGCCATTTTCAGTGGCCTCACCATGCTGATTATCGCCAGTGGTGTTGAGAAGGGGATCGAGCGCTGGTCCACCCTGTTGATGCCATCGCTGATCATCCTGTTATTGCTGTTGATCTGCTACGTACTCACCCAGCCCGGCGCCCTGACCGGCCTGGAAGTGTACCTGATGCCCAACTTCGACCACTTCACCCCGGATCTGCTGATCTCCGCCATGGGCCAGGCCTTTTTCTCCCTATCCCTGGGTGTAGGCACCATGCTGATTTACGGCTCCTACCTGAGCCAGCAGGAAAGTCTGCCGCGCCTCGGCGCCCTGGTAACCCTGATTGATGTGGGCATCGCCTTCACAGCCGGCTTGCTGATCCTGCCCGCCATGTACGTAGCTCAGGAGGCCGGTACCCAGATCTTCTCTGCCGACGGTTCCCTGATCGCCGGCCCGAGCCTGATCCTGCAAGTGCTGCCAGCACTCTTCGACACCATGGGTGAAGCCGGGATATTCGTCGCCATCGCCTTTTTCGCGCTGATGGTTATCGCCTCCCTCACCTCCTCCATTTCCATGCTGGAAGTGCCGGTGGCATTCTCTATCGAGAACCTGAATATCCCCCGCCGCATCGCCACCCCGATCGTTGGCCTGATCATCTTCGGCGTGAGCTGTGGCATCATCTACAACTTCGACGCCCTCTTCGGACTGGCAGTCAGTATCAGTACTGAATACGGCCAGCCCCTGCTCGGTATTGCACTTTGTATCTTTGCCGGCTGGATCTGGCGCCGCGACCAGCTACTGAGTGAGCTCAAAAAAGGTCATGAAGATATCGAACACACCCTGTTCTGGAAGATCTGGCCCTGGTACGTGCGCATCGTCTGCCCACTGCTAATCCTGACCGCTTTCGTGCAGTCCATTCGCTAAGCTGATCTCCCTCCCGGCGGTACCTCACCGCCGGGAACCCCCTTCCCACCTAAGCCCTCCCTCAAAGCGCCTGACTAAAGCGACTCTGATCGCTCAAATGCCATTTACATAAAATTTATTGCTAACGTAAATTTTGAGGTATACTTAGGTGACACACATGAGTGTTTCTTATCGGGGATGACTTGGATTCGACGCCGGTTACGAAACCTTGGGTGCATGCCGAGATGGCAGCGAATCTCGTAAATCCAAAGCTGTATTTTATTAGTTGCCAACGACGACAACTACGGTGCCCAACTCGCTGCGTAAGCAGCTTGTGAAGCGCTAACTAAGGGTTCGTCCCTTAGCAGTCTTCAGCAAGGTTCCAGTATCGCGCTGTAGACTGTTATACAGAACTGGATCGCCGCAAGCCATACTCGTGGGTAAGCGGTTAAACAACTTACGGGATCGCCCTATACGTCCTGACCGCCGGGCTGTAATGGGTTAAATCAATAGACGGAGCTAAGCATGTAGAGCCTCTGGCAGAGTGCTGACGGACGCGGGTTCGACTCCCGCCATCTCCACCAAATTGCTGTCTCAGACAGCCCACGAAAGCCCCGCAAACCTAGTGTTTCCGGGGCTTTTGTTTATCTGGGCCATCCCAATTAATCTAACCCAAATCCAGCCATTTTTGGTGGGGTTAATTGCGGGGGCAAGCACATAAAACTGCCCAGCGAAAAATGAAAATGGGCCAGCCACACATTAACCCTCTTGCTGAACAGGCTCTAGCCCTGGTCACTGGGCTATGACAATGAAACCATGACCGCCCCCGGCTTCCGTGCAATGGCCCGTACTCTATTAGACCGCGACACTCGGCAGATTTAATTTAGAATTCGCGTTTTCATCAAGCAAAAACCTGAATGTGGCACATTCATCTCAAATCAGAGAGGTGGAACACATTCTTCAATGGATTTACGAGGATAAAGGGATATGTCCATCAACGAACATGCAACCAAGATACAGGTGAGTCGACTGGTTAACACCGCTCTGACAGCGATTAAGGATAAAGATCCGAGATTTGATCAGACTCTGGTTCGCACCCTGGATCAACTCAACTTAATCAGCCGGAACCTGAATACCGCCAAACATAACGTACAGCACTTTGCTGGAATGATGGCGAGCGGCGCTCATGGACAAAACGCCTACCGAGTCAATCAATCCATGAACTCGAAGCTGAGAACCCTTTCATCACTTGAAGCCTTCCTCGCAGAAGAGTGGAAAAAGCTTGGTAAAGCAGTTGACGCATATAGGACACAGCTACCATGGGAAGGCAAGACCGAATTGGAACTCCTAGATATGCTTGCGGGAGAAATCGAGTCATTCGATAAATTACTTAAAAAAAACGTCATCAAAGTTCCAAAGCACCAGACCAATACACACCAAACGATGACCCTTCAAAGAGAAATCACGCAATTAAAGGCAATACCCGCTCAAACAGCGCCAAGTATGCTTGTCTTAATTTCCATCGGCCTTCGTTTATTTGCAATGTACGTCGGCTCTAAAAGAGTGAATAGCAATAGATAATCTTGATTTCCATTTTGGCAGCTCGCTAGGCGCTGGACGTTTTTCATCTGACAGGCTCAATGCCTGTCGGAACCTTCTAAATAAGCGGAGCAGATCAATATTGTGTTAGGAATGCCCATATTTCTACCCATTAACCTGCTTAAAACAATACTTTAAAGAACCCACTTCGCCACTCAATTCAAAAAGAACAAAGCCTCATCCATCGATCATGTGATGCACTCCTTACAATATTCAGGAGATGCACTTATACGCGAGAGAAAAGCCTTCCCACAATTAAGAAGGCCGCTCACTTGTAGACGTCGATAAAGGTTTTTTCACATCAGTAAGAGCCATCACTAGTCGAAAAATACAAACCTATTGGCAATAGTCTTCGCCGTCACCTTTGCTGTCATTAATGTATCAATAAAGCTCTACACTCTATACTTCAAGCGCCCTTAAAAAATTAAATAAAGGACTGCCATGAGAAAATCTGAGCACGAAGCGTTTATGCAAGCAGCCATTGAGGAAGCGCGCAAGGGCTTGGCCGCAGGAGGTGTTCCCACCGGCTGTGTAGTAGTTCGTGATGGAGAAATTATTGGAAGAGGCCACAATCAGCGTATCCAACAGGATAGTGTTATCAAGCACGCTGAAATGGACGCATTGGAAAAGACTGGAAGGTTACGAGCAGTCGAGTATCAAAAGTGCACGCTTTATACGACCCTTTCGCCCTGCCCTATGTGCAGCGGAGCCATACGTCTGTACGGGATTAGGAATATTGTTATCGGTGAAAACACAACCTTTCAGGGAGATGAACTGTTACTCAGATCTGAAGGCATAAGCCTAACCATATTAAATGATTCTGACTGCATTAAGCTTATGAATGAAATTATCCAGCAGCGTCCTGAAATCTGGCAGGAAGATATTGGCGAGTAAAAAATATAAAAACATTGAATAAAAGTGGAATTAAATCAAAAACAATAAAAGAATTATTGCTGCACATAGAGAGTGAGCATTCAACCCCTCGATTTTATGAGTACCCCACTATCCAAAGCCTCGCTACAGAGCGAGCTAGAAATACGTGATGAAAAAATAACTCAGCTAACACAGAGCCGGTATGCCTTAGCTCAGAATGTTAACGAGCCTCTACCAGATAGGGGTTAGCTTTTCTCTTTTATCATTTAGCCCAGAGTCGTGCAGGTTTCCCACCATGAATATCGTGCCACATCGCATTTTCACCCCCACCCAAAAGCCCAGTCTTATCCGGCTCTTCAAAATCTGATAATAGCTTTTTGGCACGTTATTTAGCCCTCTCCTTCCTCCACTTTTCATATCCAAGGGAACGTTTTTGATCTGTCACACAATACTCATCCAGTAACAATAACCTGATAGCTATGGATAAAATCTCTGCTGCTGCAATAGTCCCGTAACTTTTCACCAAAAGGCTCCATTTAGAACATCTCAATAACGGCGCAAAAAATGTTATCAAAAAAATACATCAACATTTTTCCTGATAATGACTTCGGCCTTATTGGCTGGTGCCCTTTTGAAGAGTAACTTAGGGCGGGTGGCAATTTTCTAGTAGGCCTGATGTTCGATTGCCGCATCAAAGAGGGCTCGTGGTGTTATCCGGCCACTCGCCTTTTCAAAAAAATCAAACTAATGAAGATTACGGAGCATCATCATGGAAGAGACTCTCACACTCTCTCCCGACAGCCTGCAGCGCCGCCCCAAAAAGCAAACCGCGTCCCTCACACTCTCTCCTGACGACCTGCAGCGGCTGCTAGGCAAGCAAGCCACACAATTAGATAGTTCGACCTCTCTCTCTTTCGAATTCACGCCAACATCTCAAACAGACCCACTGCGACGTGACCCCGTCCTGAGCAACCTATTGCAACATGAAGCTCGCATGCTCAAGTGGCTCGGTGAATCTGAAGGCAATGCACGCCAATTTGCGCTCGACCCAATTTCGACCTTTCAGCGGGTATGCGACCCGAACCCCGAGCTGGTCGAGGAGCTGCGCGGCCTGTTTGACCGAGAAGAGCCAAGCGACTTAATTGAAGAAGAAATTGAACAGCAGCAAGGTCTGCAAGAAGTTGAATCCTCGCCAGATCCAGACCTTTCGCAAGGCTGGGATTTGATCAGTGCCTCGACTCAAGGAGCGGTCAACAATTGGATTAGCGAGCTCTTCGAAGGCGACTCCGGCCAATGGTCATTCAGCGGAAGTGTCGGCAAGGGCCCCGCCAAGGTTCGCTACGAGTTCGCATTTGATTGTCCCGCCTTCATTGATCCCGAAGACCAAAAGGCGACACTAGACCTGCCCATCGAAGGATTCATAAAGCTGCCAAGCATCACAAGTAACATCGAAGATGCGCAGGGCCAAAGCCCCGGTCACGCCCGGCTCGTGCTTGACCTCAACAAAATGCAAGCCAGCGCCAGCATCAACCACTATGGGCAAGTCACCGTGACCATCAAGAAGCCCAATTGGGAGATGATGGAACTTGACCTCAGCGATATTCAACTCTCAAAGTCGATCAAGGGCCTCGATATTACCGACGCGGTGAAAGGAGCAGTCGACCAACTCATCTCAAGTTTTGATTGGCCCATCAAGTACACGGTTGCTCAACACACTCCCCTGCCCGCCGGGAACCTGGACATCGGAGTGATGTACACAGCCTTTGATGGCGGCTCCGACTCAAACCTGTTCGGACTTGGGATATGCCGTGGGAATCGCCAGCCAATAGACGCACTTCTACCACAGGCTGTCCCTAGCAACTGTACATCGGCACTCATCGTATCCAATGACATTATTTTGACTTCGGTTGCCGCAGCGATTGCTGAAGCAACGCCACTGACCTCATCGCAGCTGACGGTGACCGATACCTACCCCGAAAAAATGTACCTCAACACAGACGTCGAGGATGTGATTGAGGGTGCGCATATCAAAATCAAAGAAAATAACCTCCAAGCGGCGTTCAACAACGACGGCGATCTTGTTATCAGTGCCGACATCAGAGTGAAGCGTGGGGCCATGACCCTGTGGGTCTACCAGACCCTAAAGCTCTCTGCGACGATAAGCTTCAACGCCTACGACGATGTGCTCAACATTCAGGTGAAAACAAAAGCGAAGCTCCCCTTCTGGTGGGCGTTCGTACCGCTTGGCTGGGTCCTTCAATTGATCATCTCGATTCTGAGTTCGAAGAAAGGGAGTGTCGACATCGCGATTCCCGGCTTCCAGGTCAAGAAGACGAATTCGCCCGCTTATCTCCAGATTGGTGGTGATTGGGCCTATATGCCAATCAAGCTTCATTCCACCCCAACCGCGCCTCCGAATATTCAGATGATGCAAATCAATCAGCAGCTGGATGAAAACGGCGGAAGGTTCCGGTTTGACTTCAGCAGATACGGCTCAGAAGTGACGAGCTTTATCGTTGCCGCCACCTACTGGTTCTTCAAGTACGAAGGAAGCACGGACCACCAGACGCAAACGCTGGGCCTGTCACTCACCCAGGTTCACAACAAGAATGCCGTCCTAACCGTCACTCCTGACGCCACTTTGTACGGCCAGAAGAAAGGTTTAAGCCCCTCAGCCTCCCAATTGACATTGTCCTGCATCGCAGTGGTCGACGGCCCCAAAGACGGTGTGATCTTACCGAGAACCATCACCGGTATCCCCGATGAATCAACCAGCCCATACATCCCCCTCGATGAGCCAGAAGCTTATGCTGCCCTTGGAGGCTGGGCGTGCGAGTACCACAAGGACAACGACCCGAGCGAACCCCCAAAGTCACACCACGTTCGCACCATTGAGCTCGATGCAACCACCGCGGTTCCTAACAACTACGAAGTGGGTATCCAATCGACTGCACAAATGCACGATGACTCAGGCAACAATACCATCGCATCAATTGATGGCAATCTCATCGAGCTGAGCAAGAGCCCCCCTCTGATCGCAAAGTACGTGACAAACCTCCAAAACACGAGTGATGACGTGTATGTCGAGATGGGCCAACCCATAAGCGACGCAGCAGTGTTCCTGTCTGGCTATCGCGTCCACTACGACAGCAGTGACCACGACATCCGGCAAGTCGGCGGAGGTTCGGAAACCTATTCCACGTCAGGCTCGCAGGTCATACTGCACAATCCACACGCACTGATCGGTGACGGCGACTCGGGAAACAGCAAGCACACTCAAGAAAACAGCGAATCGCACGTGTCGTTCCTAATTATCGCAGTACCGGAGTAAATCGCGCGTTGCTCGGGCGGCCATTACACGCCCGGGCAACCCATGCGATACCTGGCGACCTCTAGGCTGGTATTTGGTGGCACTCGACTGCTAGGGAGCCTCTGAATAACTCCGTAATGCCTCTGCGAGTCTTGAAGGCCCGCCCTTCGGGGCTTGCAGAGCGATTCACACTCCGCGTTGCGACTTCTTGAAAGGTCTAGACATTCCTGCAAAGCCGCGCCTTGATTGTGAACCGCTCTGAAAGCCAGAGGTATCACGGAGTTATTCAGAGGCTCCCTAGATATTCTCAAGAGGAAGGTTTACTCGTATCAGTAGCAGCTATCTATTCAGGTTGGAGTATCAGCCTAAATTTACACAATAATTTACCACTTTCTACCGGATAACTGATTAGGCTCCCCCGCATAATAAAGTTTTTGATCATCGCTATCCTCAGTGACATTGCGAAAGCAATCCACATTTATCTATAGCTTCTTTATTAATCATTCTAAATTTAAGGATGGTAAATAATTGATAATGCTTTTACATTTATATGCGAACTGCTAAAGGACTTCTGGTCGACTATAAGATCGAATTAAAATCAGCAACTTTTAATTTGATAATTTTTTACCATATCGAACAAAATTTTTGAAAATAGCTTGACTGAATTATTCTGTGCTTTATTACCTACAGTTAAATAAAGAGACACTGTATAGGAAAATCCATGAATCATATCAATTTTACATAGCTCATTTGACTGAACATCCTCGGCAACCATATGCACCGGCAACCTGCCATAACCTAGCCCCCCCTTTACAAGGCGATAGGCCTCGTTCAAGTTGGAAACGGAGCATTTCACATTTGGCGAAAGCCAACCGAAAGAAACATCCATCGACCCGGAGTCTGCTACTAGAACTTGAGTCTCTCTCTTCAGTTCATAATAAGAAACATTTTTTTGGTTAGATAAGCTATGTTCTGGGCTACACACTAAGATAAATTCAACATCTAGCAATTTATCACTTAAGAAACCGGGGGGTGGAGTCATACCGATACATAAATCCACCGCATTATTAAGAAGTAACGCATTAGTTCCAGACATCGCTTGCTCCTTGATAGACAAGCGGACATTTTTTTGCTGGCTGTGAAACAATTTCAAAGTAGCATCGAGAATACTCTTTGGAAATGAAGTATCTACTGCAATACTCAACGTAGCTGCCGCCCCCTGTTTTAGCTGGCCAGCTAGATTCTCAATGTCATAATGTTGTCTCAGTAACACCTCAACTTGCTCACTCAAAAGTAAACCGGCATGATTTAATTTGGTTTTCCTTCCATCTTTTTCAACCAGAGTTAAACCTAAGGTATCTTGAAGTTCTTGTAGCGTATAACTAATTGTAGATTGACTCTTGCCAAGTTGATCAGCAGCTTTTGATACTGAGCCTTCCTTCCTTAAAGCATCCAAAGCTTCTAATTGTTCGAGCGTGGTTTTCACGGAAGTACACCATATATCGATAGATTCGATCCATATTATCTTTGCCGTAACTACTAATCAAACATGATGTAGGATTTCTCGCGTTTTAATAATTACCGGAAATGTCTACAATGCTTAAATCCATTACTACACTGCTGGCTGGTGTAGCTTTTACTGTGAATGTGATTGCCCAAGAGCCCGTGTGGGATGGCAATACAGTCATCCTTGAATCTCAAAAGGTTTCAGATGGCATATATGCTGTAATACCTTCAGACGCCTCTGAAAAAGCTGGCAGTGGCTATCCTATTGCAACAAGTGGCGGATTTGTTATCGGCGAAAACTCTGTTCTGGTGATAGAGTCAATGATAAATGAGCGCCTTGCCGAACAAATGATATCGTTGGTCAAGGCTGAAACAGATAAACCCATCAAGTATTTAGTTAATACAAGTTATCACGGTGATCACTCATATGGAAACTATGTTTTTCCAAGCAGTGTATCTATTATCCAGCATGAAAGTGCAAAGGATTATGTAGATAACTACTTCGAGCAAGATACTGCGTTCATGATTAGTAACTTCGGTGAAGGCAGGGGAATTGAGGATGTAATACCCAAAACCGGCGATATCTTAGTCCCCAAAAACGGAAGTATTTCTATTGATTTAGGAGGCAAAACTGTAGACATAGATGATTTTGGTTTTGCTCAAACTGGCGGCGATCTATTCGTCTCCGTTAAAGGAGAGAACATACTTTGGACAGGTAATCCCGTAGTCTCTACCAAACCTGCCTTACCTTGGCTGCTTGATGGCCATCTATTAGAAACATTAGCAACCATGAAATATGTATATGGAGCAATAGATGAATCTACACTAGTTATCCCTGGTCATGGCCCAATTACAAACCGTTCAGCAATAAAATGGCATATTGATTACTTGACTGCACTTAAAAATAAAGTGGAAAAGGCAATTGCAAGAGGACTATCCCTTGAGGAGACGGTTGAGAAAGTTCAACTACCAAAATACCAAGGGTATGCCCTTCACGGGTGGGTTCACTCTGGATTGAATGTCCCCGCAGCATATAAAGAGCTTTCCTCTTCTAAAGTTAAATAACCCTCTGATCTCATTCCTCCATAAGCGCTTACTATACCTCCTGAGTAGGTAGGTGAGCGCTTTCAAATCTAAGAAATCTAGTATGTCATATTCAAAATATATATGGCGAAAACGCCTAATCTTAATGGGTGCCGCCACGGTTTTGGCTGCATGTAAAAACGCAACCATCGCAAATGAGGGGATGATAGAAAATTTCGACAGTGCCGTTTATGCGGATATGATCATTATTAATGCAAAGGTAACGACCCAAGATAAGAACAAGCCAGTTGCCCAGGCCATAGCGGTTAGAGACGGAAAGATTCTGGATGTAGACACCGATGAAATAATACATCAGTACAGAGGTGAAACGACTGAAGTTATTGATGCGAAGAATAGACGAGTTATACCGGGCTTGATCGACTCTCATTCACACTTCTTGCGTAGCGGATTAGCTTATACGAGGGAGTTACGTTGGGACGGTGTGCCCGATCTAAAGACAGCATTAAACATGTTGTCGAAGCAGGCAAGTAGAACACCAAAAGGTGAATGGGTAAGAATTATAGGTGGCTGGTCTCCATGGCAATTCAAGGAAAAACGGTTGCCAACTATTGCTGAAATTAATAAGGCAGCTCCCGACACCCCAGTATATATCCAATATTTCTATAGTGTTGGAATGCTTAACCAAATGGGCATGGATAAACTTGGAATCAACAGAAATACGGAAGATCCAAAGGGCGGAAAATTTGTACGTGACTCACATGGAACACCCACAGGGTTAATGCTAGCACAGCCACATCCTGGAATTTTTTACGGCAAGATCGCAGCTCTGCCAGACACTTCAGAAGAAGTAAAAGTAAATTCAACAATTCACTTATTTCACGAACTGGCAAAATTTGGTTTAACGTCTGTTATTGACGCTGGAGGTGGCGGGTTCGGTTATCCCGATGGATATAGTGTCGCAGAAAAACTGGCCACAGAAGGAAAACTACCACTGAGAACATCCTTCTATTTATTTGCACAGAATCCAGGGAAAGAGCTGGAAGACTACCACGATTGGACAAGGGGAAATAAAGCGGGGACAAACACTGACAGTACTAAAGAGCACGGCTTTGAAATTGATGGAGGAGGTGAGTATCTACTATGGAAAGCTGGAGACTTTGAAAATTTTAGATCCGACAGACCAGTGTTGGATGCCGATATGGAAAAAGATCTAACGCCAATTATTGAGTTACTGGTAGAGCGTAGATGGCCATTTAGGATTCATGCAACCTATGATGAATCAATTACCAGGATTTTAGACGTTATTGAAGACGTAAATAGCTATAAACCGCTACGCGGACTTCGATGGTCGATTGAACATGCCGAAACGATAGGCCTGAAAAATATCGAGCGTATAAAGTCACTTGGTGGCGGCGTTGCCATTCAAAGTCGTATGGTATTCCTTGGTGATGACTTTTCTGAACGGTATGGAGCTGAAAAGGCAAAAGCTACACCTCCATTGAGAATGCTTGTCGATAAAGGTATCCCTATTGGTATGGGTACTGATGCCACACGGGGCTCAACCTTTAACCCTTGGGTAGGCCTACACTATTTAGTCACCGGTGAAACCGTCAGTGGCCGCAAGCTCTATGAGTCATCAAATCTTTTAACGCGAGAAGAGGCGCTCAGACTTTATACAATTGGCAGTGCCTGGTTCTCAGGAGAAGAGCATATCAAAGGAAGGTTGTCTAAAGGTCAATTAGCAGATTTTGCAATTTTGTCGAAAGATTACATGGAAGTCCCCCTGAAAGAAATCAAGTCAATCAGATCTGTACTAACTGTTGTAGATGGAGAGGTTGTATATGGAGATGGGGATTATCAGTCTTTATCGCCAAAACTAGAGCCCCTTCTGCCTAGTTGGTCACCTGTAAAATTCTATGGCAGCTACTGGCCATAAATAGCTTCCACAGAAAGGCCACTTTAAGTAGTGGCCTTTATAAAGAGAGTTAAGCCTTGACTTCCCTTGCCCCATTCAAAAATAAACTGTTTTTGATCATTTGGACTGCAACATTAATCTCAAATACAGGAACATGGATTCATGAGATTGGTGCAAATTGGCTAATGATTTCACTAACCTCATCACCATTTTGGATCGCTATGGTTCAATCTGCAGCATCCTTACCTACACTATTTCTTGCGATTCCAGCTGGTGCCTTCGCAGATATTGTCGACAAGAAAAGATATTTAATAATATTACAAATATGGATGTTCCTGCTCACCTCCATATTATGCCTTCTTACAGCAACCGGATCGACATCTATTTTATCGTTACTGACGTTAACCTTTTTAATTGGTATCGGAACTGCATTAATGGTGCCAGTCTGGTCTTCTATAACACCACTAATAGTAACCAAAGCAGACTTACCCCAATCCATAGCCCTAAATAGCATGGGAATTAATCTGGCAAGAGTGATTGGTCCAATACTCGGCGGAGTACTTTTGATCTATTTTAACCTGGAGGTACTTTTCGCTTTAAACGCTATTTCTTTCTTATGTGTCATAATCGCTCTTAGCTATTGGACACCGAATAGAAACGGCGCAACAATTCAACATAGTGAGAATTTCGTATTAGCAATAAAAAATAATCTGAAATACATAAAGCGAGAATCAAAACTTCAACATGCACTGGTTCGAGCGTTGTCGTTTTTTATTTTTGCTAGTGCTCTATGGGCGTTACTCCCCACTTTTTCATCTCAATTATATACAGACGATCCAAAAGCATACAGTTTATTAATGTCATTTTTAGGGCTCGGTGCAGTAAGTGCTGTGTTTTTCACCAATAAGCTCCGCACAATCTTTAAAGTAGATAATTTACTGTGTATCGCATCTATTGGCTATGCTACATCCATGTTATTACTGTCATTTCTAACCAGCTATACCCATGTATCAGTAGCAATGTTCACTGCGGGATTTTGCTGGTTACTCTTTTTATCTCCGCTTATTCTGGCTACTCAGGAAATGCTACCAAATTGGATAAGGGCAAGAGGAATGTCATTTTTTATGGCAACATATATGGGCGCTATGGCTATAGGAGGTATGCTCTGGGGAAAAACAGCTTCCTACGCAGGAACATCAAATACGCTGCTAATTGCTTCATGTTTTTTGCTTGTCGCAACAGTATTTGTAAGAAATCAGCTTGTAGGCCCTGCAGACCAGGAGGCCTTGAATATCCCCTAGCAGAGTAGACCTAAAACTCTTATTTTAATAACTTATGATACCAATAAGGAGCTCCCACTATAGCCTTGAAAAATCAACTGTCATTAAGCTTGAAAAAAGTAAACCCATAATAGCTATTCTCAAAGGCACAGAAAGCACCCATGGAAGGGATACAAGCTTTTAATCCCGATTAAGACAAAATACTCATAAATACCATGAAACTCTAATCCACAACCGCCAAAGAACCTAAAGACAAGCAACTCACTATAAGTATTTATCACAAAAATAGTTGAGTCCAATACATATTAGTTTTCTAACTGTTATCTAATTTACCTTTCCCGGAAAGACAACTTAAAACTAATATAAGCCCACTTATTGGAACAATAAAACAGATACGACGTTGTAAACCGGCACCTCATTTTAACATCACCTCAAAATATAATGTTCCACTCTATTATTTTTGTATCAACATATCTAACAATGACTGTAATCCACTTAACCCAGCCAGCTTCCTCTGACAATTCTAATAAATCGAACGAATACATCTATATATTCATATTTTACCACTGTCGATATGGCTTTAAACTTCCCCACATGGGTCTTTATCTGAACTATGTTCATCAATAGTCTTCCTTTGAAATTTAAAAGTGGAGCATGAATAGACACAATCAATCTGATGAAGCCTTTGATCCTACCCATCAACAACGAAGCCGATTAATTCAAGGAATTTACTATGTCAAACGGTATTAGAGAATTAAAGTTCTCAACATCTGGTGAACAGGGTTCTGATGGAGCCGGAGTAAAGCTAACTCGCTTGATTGGGACACAAAACCTGGAAATGCTGGACCCCTTTCTTCTATTGGATTCATTTGAAAGCGACAACCCCAATGAATATATTGGAGGCTTTCCCAACCATCCGCATAGAGGTTTTGAAACTGTAACTTACATGATAAATGGAAAAATTAGACATAAAGACAATATGGGAAATGAAGGTGTTATAGAGCCAAATGGCGTGCAATGGATGACTGCAGGTAAAGGTGTCATACATTCGGAAATGCCTGAGCAAAAAGATGGATTGTTAAGGGGCCTTCAACTGTGGGTTAATTTGCCTAAAGATAAGAAAATGATTGATCCTGACTACCAGGAGTTTGAAGAAAGTCAAATTTCGTCTGAAGCAACTACAAAAGGCCAAAACATCAAAGTCATTGCTGGGACAACTAATTTAGGCACAGAAGGTGTTGTGGAAAATAGATACGTTTACCCCACCTATATTGATGTAACCTTGGCGCAAGACCATAAATTTGTACAGAATCTAGAAGAAACACATAATGCATTTATTTATGTAATTGAAGGTTCTCTAAATACGGGATCAAAGAAGTCAAAGTTGGTTGAGCGTCAACTAGGCATTTTAACAAAAGGAAGCCAAGTTTTAATCGAAGCCGGTGGTAAAGGTAGCCGCTTCATACTGGTTGCGGGGAAACCTCTAAATGAGCCGGTAGTTAGGGGCGGCCCTTTCGTAATGAATACAAAGGAAGAGCTTTTTCAAGCATTTTATGATTTTAATAATAACACGTTTTAGAATTATCATGTGGTTCTACTGACTAAGGGGACTATAACTTGGAAATATTGAAACCGATGGTACTTTTTCAAAGGTACTATAAAATCTAGAAATGGATTCCTAAAGGTAATCAGGATGTACTGAAATGGTTCGATCAGATTTGAGTATAGCATAAATGAGTATGGATAGAATTCGTAACCCAGTATTCGAGCCTTTCATACAATATTTCTTAAGACCACAAATTAGTCTGTCCCGTAGCGATTATGCGTACCACTATTTTCTGCGTTCTCAAAATAAAAACCGCAAGACCCACGTAGAGAATAATCACGTTTATTATAAGGGGCTCTAATGCCACAACATCAATACAACCTGCAAGCTCCCCCTGCCTGTATAGTAGGCCAAGAGCGAACCAGGGTGGAGGTTATCAAATGTGTTATTGATGGAGCAGCAAGATGATCCACTTATCGTATACGGGAGTTTCAACCACTACTTAAAGCCAATTGTTATAAAATAGTTAGAGTTACAAGCTTTCTGTCTAGCGCCAAGTTTTCAAACCTTTAGCTTTCCTATAGGCTAGTGTCACTCATTAGAATGAAAGTAACTAAAAGAGAATATTGAATAAAGTTTAATTCAGGTAGCAGATTGCATTGACCTTCAAGTTACCTGGAGTTGGTTCTGGTAATAAGCCATTTAAAGGTCGGTAACTCATTAACTTAAGAGTTGCCTGGTTTGTGGCGACTTATTTTTGATCTCCGGTCTTGACACACCTACACCAAGTTTCATTGAATGCTACTCAGGACCACCACTCCTTGCGCAAACCATGTAAGGGTTACAATGTATCGACTAATTGATTAAATGAACTGGAAAATAGGGAAATCGAAGTATGACCAACGCATGGATGATCCGCGCCGGGCGCGGTGGTATTTACAGTGAAGACTTCGAGAAAGGCTTTGCCGCAGTGGGTTGGTCACAGCTGGGAGACCTAAGCCAGTATTCAAGCACCGAGCGCTTGCGGGACGAATACATCAAGATTTACGGCAATGACAAGCCTGCGGCTACCGCCAACGCCCTGGCCATGATTCTGAAGTTTCGCGATCAGATTGCCGCTGGCGATTATATTGTGAGCTACAACCCGGAGACACGGAACTACCTGTTGGGCGTCGATAAAGGGGAGTATCTCTACCAACCGGATATTATCGGTGACTACGCCAACCTGCGTAAGGTGGAGTGGCTCGGTAAAGTCAGCCGCGATCAGCTGCCACAAAAAGCTAAGAACTCCCTTGGCTCCACCCTCACTCTCTTCTCCCTAAGCCAGGAAACCATTGATGCCTTCTTAACCATATTCGAAGGCCGTACGCTAACGCCACAGGAAGACGAAGCCGCAGAAACTGATAGCGCACAGCTCAAAGACGAAACCGTGGCCCAGAGCCACGAACTCATCAAAGACAAGATCGCCGCACTGCTGCCCGAGGAAATGGAGGAGTTGGTTGCAGCGATACTGCGCGCAATGGGATTTAAGGCCAAGGTATCCCCCAAGGGCCCGGATCGCGGTGTGGATGTAATCGCCTCACCGGATGGCCTGGGCCTTACCCAGCCGCGCATTAAAGCCGAAGTAAAACATCGCAACGGCTCCATGGGTGCCCCCGCCATACGCGGCTTTATCGGCGCCCTGCGGGAAGGGGATTCCGGCCTGTTCGTCAGCACTGGCGGCTTCACCCGCGAAGCCCGCTACGAAGCCGACCGCTCCACCTTCCCCCTCACCCTGGTGGATCTCGATGACCTGGCCGATTTAATCGTCAGCCACTATGAAAGCTTTGATTTGGAAGGCCGGGCATTGATGCCGCTGGTACGAATTTACTGGCCGGTAGATTAAGACAGGCGGGCTAGTACCGTGATCGAATATCGCTATCCAGAAGAGAAAACCGTTGCCCTGTTTTTTGCTGAATTACTGCAAGATACAGTGGCAATGGATATTTTAGAACGTGGATATATAACCACTTCAGAAGAAGCCACACATCTCAGTAAGTTCTTCTGGGCCATGGTTGATAAATCCGCTCAAGAGCCAGAGCTACCTTGCGAGGCCAGCTCTGAATACTGGCTAGAAAAGCTGTACAACAGCTTTGGCGGATACCTTTTCGAAAAGGGTTATGAGCAGCAGTGGGATGATGAAATTGATAATGCCTAAACTTCAACATTAGAACCATATAATAATGAAAAGCTGCTTTTAAAACTTTTATGGTCTCTGAAAATACTAACATCACCCTACCTAAGCCTTCTGACATAATGCCTAGCGAAAATTCTCAACTTCCTCTACACCTCGAAAACTCTTTAAAAAGTAGAATATATATCGAGGCTTACACATAGTGATGAAATTTAACGAACATGAACTTGCCATCAAAGATATAGCAATTCACTACTCCCACAAGCTAAAAAACCAACTGGCCGAAGACATTCTACTTGGCAAGAGAGATATCACTTCAGCTGAAGAAACTAAACTACTGACTCAGTTTTTCTGGCAAATGGCAGATCAGGCAGCTAAAGATTATCAAAACGATGGACAACCAGATATTGATGTCGACCTTGAGGATTGCATGGAAAAGCTAATGAATATTTTCATCGGCTATACCAAAAGAGCAGGCTTTAACCAACAATGGGTTGAAGAATCCAATAAGACTAACAGCACTTAAAGTTGTTTTCACCATCGAGTCCAATGCCAGCTATTACCGGCCTTTCATCTATCCGTTTCTCTAGCGCTATTATTCTCGGCGGCTCAATAAAACTGGCCAACAGTTTCCCGCCATCAGCGAACTAAAATCATCAATAATTCTTCTATCTATTTTTTCTTCATAGACATAATAGACAATAAATCTCGGCTGCTTACCAGTGCCTAACTTTGACTCTTCATAAAAACAGAAGGAAAAGTGTTGAATAACCTCATCACTGTCTACATCTTCATAAGCCACAGTAAGAGAGTCCCATGAAGGCGAAGATATACCCTTAAGTAATTCTTTTTGGGCACGCACATTATGGTCCTTGTAAGCAACAGTCAAACCTGCAAGCTGGTTGCTGGACACATGGAAAGACAGTTTCGTATCACCAAATGTTTCCGGTAGAGAATACATAAAATCTGCTTTATCCGCTTTTAATACGTCAGGAACTCCTGCCTGCGCAATCATAGAAAAAGAGGCTAGCAGCAATATTAAAATTCCACTTTTCATCATCCACCTTTCAGCTCTTTTGATAAAACCGCCCCACCTCATCAAAGACGCAAGAAATTCTAGCAAGTTAAAAATACAAATCACATCAACTAGAAAAAATCTACAGACCAATATACCAATCACCTGTGAGATATAGAACCAGACAACCAATAAAATATAGGCGCACAAATAATCTTATTGGATTTTATTAAGTTTTCTTCAGCGTCAAAGCTGTGTAGAATCGAAAGATATTTATCAATATTTTGGGCCGTGATCAAATCGGCTTCGACAAGCCAGCAGCCCAAGATAAAACAAGAACATCAAGAGTTATATAAAAGACCCATTCTCAAAGGAGAACGGTAGCGTGACGTAAGAGACAGTAAAAGGCGCTGGCCCAGGGTGCGGCAACACCCGGGGCCAGCTAACCAAATTGATACCATAGTTATCAAAGTGGCTCCATGAATGGTACGCTAGAAACCCGCTCGTCTTCAATAAAAGGTTGCACTTTCAGTAGCCTGAGGCGATTCCCTAAGCACTGGGAGTCTAGCGCCCGCCTTTTCTTCTTTTACGCCTACCGTTCTCGCGCCCCTCCTAATGCCCGCAACCGATATTACTTCCCTGCCCTTCCCGTTACGGAAGGATTGCCAATGCTTTGCGTCTCATTAGGAAACCAATATGTTGATTTTAAACCGCCGTACAGGCGAGAACCTCAGGATTGGGGAAAACGTCTCAATCACGATATTAGAAGTTAAAGGTAATCAGGTGCGGGTAGGTATAATCGCTCCCAAATCCTTACCGGTTCACCGTGAGGAAGTTTATAGGCGTATCCGAAAGGAACAGAAAGTGGACGATGGAAATGGTTGAGCAACGGATACTTTTCATCATTTCTAAATAAGATAGCGGGCTTGGTACTCCTCAAACCAAGTATCAGCAACGCTGCTCCCGAGACGCATGGATGCTATTGCATATAATTCATACTCAGAGTCGGTGGGATGCTCCAAGGCGAGCGAAAGTAATACGGGCACCTGTACAACTTTGTGAAACCAAGTTTTCAAAGTCTTGGTGCCCTCTTCGCTCCAAAAGGGTGAGGGTGGCTTCCCCTGGGTCAGTACATCTACCTGGCTTGCTAAAAATTCGATGATGCATTGCCGGGAATCAGGGGAATCATCTTCCCACCACTCCCTAAGCTGCTTGGAAATATCACATCCTGCACAGGCAAGTGTGGCCAAGCAGGTTTCTACATTACGGGCATCCCAGCGTTCCGACTGCCACCATGCGTTTAAAAATAGAGTCACAGCCCTTCGCTCAGGCTCTAGCCACATATTCCAGTCTGCATATACAAGTTTGCCAGCAATTATCTCGCTATTACTCGTTAATCGCGTATCAGTGGCAATAAGCTCGAGAATCCTGGGTAGGAAATGCTTAAAATCTTCGACCCCACCCCAGGTGGTCATAGCTTTATTGGTATATCTCTCAAGATCACTGCTGGTAAGTTCACCCAGAGGTGCACTATTTAGCGCTTTATGGTCTTCCTCTGAGATACAGCATGGACAACCACTGACATGTACGGAACGCGGGTACCGAGCGAAGGTATCGTAGGCATTCTCAATAGCGGCCTGTAACTCTGGAGACAGTGACTTCATAAGTTAACCTAGTAAAACTAGAATGTGGCTTTAAAGGCAGTGGTTAGCAATATTACAAGGCCGTAATTGAGGATTCTAGAAACTTATCTTGGCAATCTAAGAAGTACCTATATACCAACAAGCAGTCGCTTAGTGGTGTGTCCGTTGTTGGTGGGCAGGATCATCGATCTGAAATAAAGCCACCTCAAGGAAGTGGCTATAAAAACCAGGCAGTGAGCCCACAACTGCTTTTCGACTATCCTCGGTAAGTCATTTTCTTAAGCCGCTTGAGGTTAAATTGATAAAGCAAAAGCCGGCAAAATACGTTGCTCTATCAAGCCCAGGGTTTTGTCATCATCTCTGTGGCCGGTGACGGCAATTACCAAATCAAGATCTTCAATAGCCATGACATACTGGCCACCACCGCCCCAGCCAAACTTCGCGATATATTTCTTGTCACCAACCTTCAGGGGGGTTCGCCAGAAGAAATAGCCGTATGAGAAGTTGGTATAATCGAACTCATCATCTGTAGGAACAGCTACCTTTCCAGTGGCCTTGGCAATATACGCTTCCGGAATTAATTGCTGACCATTCCATTTTCCCTTATTAAGTACCAAGGTGCCCCACTTAACCATACTGCGAGATGTCATCATGGCCCTTGACCCTGCCTGGGGCACGCCGCTGACGGCTTCCTTCCAGTGATAGTTGTCGATCCCCATCTTCTCTAGCAGCTCTTCTTTAATAAAGTCGCTCGCGGAACCGGGAACCACAGCATCCAGCACCAACATTGCAATCATTGGGTCTGAGCCTTGGTATAAGTAGGTTTGCGATTCTGAGGTTATCGGTTTGCTATGGCTTAAATAGATTTGGGCCAGCTTTTTTCCTGTCAACTG